>JAGVGV010000204.1 GCA_020056895.1 Deltaproteobacteria bacterium | reverse complement strand
CTTTGGGTTGAACCCGGATTTTACAGTTGGGTTCGTAACGAGGCGCCGAAATGCGCACGCGAAACACGAGGTTGGAGCGGATTTCGACCGCGGGCGTATCACGAGATACGTCGAGGTTGAAATTCGGGAAACCTCGTGTTGCAGCCAGCAGTTCGACGCCGCGGTAGAAGACAACTGTAAAATCCGGGTTGAAAGGAGCAACCACCGTGGCCGCGATTCTGGAACTGGAACGGGTGGTCAAGGATTTTGGCGGACTCCGGGCCGTGGGAGGCGTGAGCTTCCAGGTACAGGAGGGCGAAATATTCGGTCTGATCGGTCCCAACGGATCGGGCAAGACCACCCTGTTCAATCTGATCAATCATTTTTTTCCGGTAACGTCGGGCGCCATCCGCTTCCGGGGCCAGGACATCACCCACCTGAAAACCTATCAGATCGCCCGGGCGGGCATCGGCCGGACCTTCCAGGTGGTCAAACCCCTGAAAAGGATGACCGTTCTGGATAATGTCATCGCTTCGGCCTTTGCCCGTGAGCCCAGCTTGGCCGGAGCCCGCCGGCGGGCCGAGGAAATGATCGAATTCTGCGGCCTGGGCCGGTACAAGGACCAACTGGCCCGGTCCCTGCCCATCGCTTCCCGGAAAAGGCTGGAAATCACCCGGTCCCTGGCCACCGGCCCCAAGCTTCTGCTGTTGGACGAAACCGCCGCCGGTCTCAACCCCGGCGAACTGGACGAAGCCATCGACCTGATCCTCCGCATCCGGAAGTCCGGTGTCACTATCATCATCGTGGAACACATCATGAAGGTCATCATGACCATTTCGGACCGCATCCATGCCATTAATTTCGGCCTGACCATCACCGAAGGATCGCCGGCCGACGTGGCGCGGCACCCCAAGGTCATCGAGGCGTACCTCGGGGAGGAAATCCATGCTCACGCTTGAAGCCATGGACGTTCATTACGGCGATCTCCAGGTGCTCTGGGACGTGGGGTTCGAGGTCCACCACGGAGAGATCGTGGTTCTGGTGGGCGCCAACGGCGCGGGAAAAACCACCACCATCAAAACCATTTCCGCCCTGCTCCACCCCGCCCGGGGACGGATTCTCTTTGAAGGGAAATCCCTGGTCGGCAAAAAACCATACGAAATCATCGATATGGGCATCGCCCACGTACCCGAGGGACGGCGGCTGTTCCCGGAAATGTCGGTCGAGGAAAACCTGATTATGGGGTCCCTGGCCCCCAGGGCCCGAGCCAATCGGACCAGCACCCTGGAATGGGTCTATTCCCTTTTTCCCAAGCTCAAAGACCGCCGCCGCCAGAACGCCGGCACCCTTTCCGGCGGCGAACAGCAGATGGTGGCTGTGGGGCGGGGGTTGATGGCCCGGCCCAGCCTGTTGATGCTCGATGAACCCTCTTTGGGCCTGGCGCCGATCCTGGTCCACGAAATCATGAACATCATCAAAAACATCAACGAACACGGCATGACGGTTTTGCTGGTGGAGCAAAACGTTCACCTCACCCTGGCCCTCTGCCACCGGGCGTACGTGATGGAGAACGGCCGGATCGCCCTGACCGGCACGGGGGCCGAATTGATGAGCAACGAGCACGTCAAGACGGCCTATCTGGGCATCTGACGGATTATCCGTAGGAACGGACGCCGGGCGGACTGGGCTTCGATGGGCTCCGTCGAACGGGGCGGGCGCCGAAAAAAGGCTCTCCGACCTGAACCTGGAACCGGTCCGGCTGGTCGGCATCCGAAAAGGGAGCGATTGCCCCCCGGCCTGCTTTTTTCCAGTTGACTTTTGGGCTGGGGGGGTGGTATCGATACCAGTCCGTGGGGCACGGTCCCCGAACAAACGCGCCGCTAGCTCAACTGGCAGAGCAAATGACTCTTAATCATTAGGTTAGAGGTTCGATTCCTCTGCGGCGTACCAAGAAATTTGGAAAAAGGGCCAGCGTGCAACCGCCTGGCCCTTTTTATTTGAGCGGGCGAGGCGTGCCTCGCCCCTACGGCCAAAATCTAGTACCGATTCATTTCGAATCCTTTTAACCGCTACTTGGTCTCCGTATGAAAGTCGTTTTCAAAATCACCTATCCCAATGGCAAAATCTATATCGGAAAAGACCTGACGGACAGCATCAACTATTTCGGAAGCGCCAACAGTGAACGGATCGCTCTGGATTTTTCCCGGGAGCAAAGGCGTGATTTTTCCATACGACGCCAGATACCGTGGGAATCCGAGACCGCCACGAACGAGGACGTGAACCGGAAGGAAGTCGAATTGATCCTCGAATACCAGTCCAATCACCCTCAAATCGGATATAACCAATGGCCGAAGCTCAAGAAATAAAGATTTATCCCAAATTTTCCGTTGACGGAGAACCTACGGCGCCCCCCATATGAAGCCAGCGGTGGTTTCGATGTCCACATGTCGGGACCCGTTCCCCACGGACCATATGCCCCATTCGAGGAGGCCGAATCATGAACTGCGACCGATGCCGGACCCCCATGGACGAAGATGAAGCGCGGGACCACGGCGGCCGGATGCTGTGCGAAGACTGTTATATGGATGCCCTGTCGCCCACCCGAACCTGCGATCCCTGGGCCGTGTACGCCGCCACCTCCTTTGAAAAACATTCGGGCCGGGCGGCTGTTTTAACCGCGATCCAGGAAGATATTCTCCGGACCCTAGACGAAGCGGGCCCGCTGACTCCAGCCGGATTGCTGGCCAAAATGGATGGGAAACTCACCGAAGCCCAGTTCCAACGGGAATTCGCCACGCTCCGGCACATGGAAAAAATCCGGGCGGAAAAGCAGGGAAACCAGGTTCTGATCCGACGGCGGTGACGCCCGGGCGGGAAAACGGCGGACCGGCGGCCGAGTGAAGATCGGACCTGATCCGCCGGCGAGGCTTGGCGTACAATCCAAGGGGGCCCGAAGGCCCCCCGGATCGGCGAGGATGGTAAAATCCGGCCGGTTACTTTTTCACCTTGGCCCGTTCTTCATCCCGGAGCACTCGGCGGAGCACTTTGCCCACGTTCGAAACCGGGAGCTGATCCCTGAATTCGATGAACCGGGGCCGCTTGTACCCGGCCATGTTCTCTTTGCAGAAATCGTTGATCTCCTCCACCGCGGCCGTGACGCCCGGTTTAAGCTGCACGAAGGCTTTCACCGCTTCGCCGCTCTTGGCGTCCGGCACGCCCACCACAGCCGCCAGGGCCACTTTGGGATGGGTGAACAGGATGTCTTCCACGTCCCTGGGGTACACGTTGAACCCGCCCACGAGGATCATGTCCTTCTTCCGGTCGGTGATGACGATAAAACCGTCCTCGTCATAATGGCCGATATCGCCGGAAAGGAAGAACCGCTTGCCGTCGATGGTCCGGAAGATTTCGGCGTTCACTTCCGGCCGCTGCCAGTACCCCTTCATCACCTGAGGACCGCAGATGGCGATTTCGCCGTCCTGGCCCTGAGGCAGTTCCTGAATCCCGGTTTCCAGGTCCACGATCTTGATGTCCGTACCGGGGATGGGCAGGCCAATGGACCCGATTTTCCGGTTCTTGGCGTCCGTGGGGTTGGAACTGGCCACGGGCGCGGTTTCGGAAAGGCCGTAGCCTTCAAAAATAACGGCCCCGGTTTTCGCTTCGAACTGCCGGCAGACTTCGGGCGGCAAGGGCGCGCCGCCGGAAAAACAACCGATCAGCGAAGTGACATCAAACTGGTTGAGCAGCGGATGGTTGATGAAGGCCACGAAAATGGTGGGGACGGCCGGCATGATCGTGCATTTGTGCTTCTGGACAATCTTCAACACCTCGGTGAAGGGCGGCGTGCCGGCCCGGGGATCGGGCACGCAGACCATCTTATTGCCCGTGCCGCAGGCCGAAAGCATGCAGACCGTCATGCCGAAGCTGTGATACCAGGGCAGCACGCCCAGGTAGGTATGGAAGCCCCCCCGCCTGAGTTTCTCGGGCTTCTGGCCCGGTTCGTGCACCAGCCGGCCCCATTCATCCAGCGCCGCCACGTCGTACATGAAATTCACATGAGTCAGCGAAGCGCCCTTGGGCACGCCCGTCGTCCCGCCGGAATAGATGACCAGGGCCAGGTCTTCCATCGGATCGATGGCCACCTTGGGCGGCTGGGGCTGGGACTGCTTCAGCATATCGTCGAACATGATATGCCCGGGCTCGTGATGGTCGGCCTTGGGGATTTTGCCCAACAGGCCGCCGATCAGCCCCTTGAGGGTCGGCAGATAGCTCTTCACGTTGCAGACCACTACGGTCTTGACGTCGGTGTCCTTGATGGCATCCACGGTGGTCTTGTAGAACTGCGGATGGTCCATGCAGAAAACGACCGTGCTGCCGGAATCGTTGAGCTGATAGTTGAGCTCATTGGCGGTGTAAAGCGGATTGCAGGTCACGCAGACCGCGCCGGCCTTCAAAATCCCGAAGAAAATGGCGGGATAATGAGGCAGGTTGGGCAGAAAAATAGCCACCCGGTCGCCTTTTTTCACGCCTCGGGAAGCCAAAAACCAGGCGATACGGTCCGCGGCGTCCTTGACCTGGGCATACGTCCGGGTCCCATCGTTGAAAATGGTGTACACGTTGTTGGGGTATTGGCGGGCCGCCTCGTCCAGGAGGGTGTAGACGGGCTGGTTATAGTCTTGGACGTCGAAGGCCACCCCTTCCGGCCAACGGGCGCCGTGCCACGGTTTTTTCTCCATATCGCTCTGGTATCCTCCTCGTTCTGGTTTTTCCTTGGAGTTGTAAGACGCTTTGTTTTTTATCAGAACTCGGCGGCAAAGGCAAAGGGAGTTTTTGATATTACATTATAATTCGGAAAACCGGGTCCGCTGGGGCCAGACCCGCGAGATAATTGAATGATTGTCCACTCAGCCTGGGCTGGAAGCCCTTCGATGGCCCAAAAACGTCCCAGCCTCCCCGCACGGCGGGAAAAAACGTCACCGGGTGCGGGTCCGACCGGTGAGGCTTGGCCGCAGTGAGATAGGCTTCATATACCAATGGACTGATTCACCAGCAGACTGCCTGGACAACTATAGTTTTTGCCAGATTCGGCGAATAGTTCAATTCAAAGATTGGCAGCCTTGTTAAATAGTTCTCATCGTTCAACACCGTTTCCATCAGGCGCCGGTAGCTAGGAGGATACATTGTTTTCAGAACGATTAGGAGTATGAGGATTCTGTTGCGGGTGTCAAGTTGAACCAATTTTGTTAAGAAACTCCACTGAACCCCTCACCCCGCCCTCTCCCCTCAAGGGGAGAGGGGAAAGAG
>JAGVGV010000199.1 GCA_020056895.1 Deltaproteobacteria bacterium | reverse complement strand
TGGTTTGGGCGCCTTCGTCAAGGCCCTGGGCGCTTTGGACCGGAAAACGTCGGCCGAGCCGGTCCGGATTCTCCATTTGGGCGACAGCCATACCGCCAACGGCGTGTTCACCAGCCGGTTGCGGTCGAGGTTCCAGGAGCGGTTCGGGTCCGCCGGCCGGGGCATGCTGGCCGCCGGAGTGCCGTACGATTATTACCGTCCGGGCCAGGTTCAGGTGGAACAATCCAAGCACTGGAAATCCAAAAGCAGCTTCGCCCGGGAACCGGAAGGCCCCTTCGGGTTGGCGGGGTTTCGGCTGGTGGGGTCCGGAACGGGCGGAACCGTGGACCTGACCGCCCAGGACCCCGATGGTTTTGACCGTGTGGAAATCGAATGGTTGAACCGGTCCGGCGGCGGTTCCTTCGATATTCTGGTGGATGGCCGGAAAGCGGATACGATTCGGACCGTAGCCGGCAAGAAGGAAGCGGCCCGGGTTTCGGCTCGCACCGGGCCGCACGCCAGGAAACTGACCCTCCGGTTGACGGGCGACGGGCCTGTGGAGCTATTGGCCGTGACAATCCTGAAGGATGGGCCGGGGATTCTGTACGACAGCCACGGCGTGGTGGGGGCTTCGGCCGAAATTCTAGGCGCATGGGACCCCGCCGTGGCGGCCTGGGAACTGGCGCACCGGCCGCCGGCCTTGATCGTTTTGGAATACGGTATCAACGAAGGGTTTCAGGATGGATTGGACGTGGCCGGGTACGAACCCATGTTCCGGTCCCGGCTGGCGGACTTGAAACGCTGGGCCCCCGGGGCGTCCATCCTGGTGCTGGGCCCGCCGGACGGCCTCCGGCTGCCCGGATACTGCCAGGATTCGGTCCGCCCCTGGGATCGGTATGAATACCAGCCGCTCGATGATTGGGAACGGTCCCGGTACAAGGACCTGATCCGGAGCAAGGACGGCCCGTTGTGCCGCTGGCACGAACCGCCCAACGTGGCCCCGGTCCGCGACATTCAGCGCCGCGTGGCCAAGGCTTCGGGCCTGGCCTTCTGGGACTGGCAGGCCTTCATGGGCGGCCCGGGCGCCGTGCACCAATGGGCTCTGGCCAAACCGTCCCTGGCGGTCCGGGATCACGTTCACCTTCAGGAAACCGGATACCAGGCCAGCGCCGACGCCTTGTTCACCGCCATTATGCGGGAATACGATAAAACCAAGGCGGGGTCCGCCAAAAAACCCTAACGATTGTTCCAAGGGGGGCCCCCCCCTGGCCGGCGGTGCCCGTCCGTGCTGTTCCCCACCTTCCCATTCGCCCTATTTTTCCTGGTGGTGCTCCTGACCGCGACGGCCGTCCGGTCCTTCCCCAGGGTCCGCCATCTGGTGCTTTTGGGGGCCAGCTATTTTTTTTACGGCTGCTGGGACCCCCGGCTCGTTCTGCTCCTTTGGGCCGTCTCCACGGTCAATTACCTGGCCGTCCGGGCGCTGGACCATCCGTTCGATCCTAAAACCCGAACCCGCCTGACGGCCGGAACCGTGGCCCTGAATCTGGGAGTTTTGGGCTTTTTCAAGTATTACGGTTTTTTCGTGGAATCCCTTTCCGTTCCGTTGTCGGCCTTGGGTTGGAGCCGGGATCTGCCGCTGTTGGAAGTGGTGCTGCCCGTGGGCATCTCGTTCATTGTGTTCCGGGGGATTTCCTTGGTGGTGGACGTATCCCGGGGCCGGATTCCCGAAGGCCGGACCTATGTGAACGTTCTATTGTACATGGCCTTTTTTCCTCACCTGGCCGCCGGCCCCATTGTTCGGGCCACGGATTTCATGCCTCAGTTGACGGCCTCGAACCGCTCCGCCAGCACTGGATCAGGCGAACGCCTGGATCCCGAAGGAACGCCGGTGGACATGGCCGTGCTCTTGTTCCTGTGGGGCCTGTTCAAAAAAGTGGTGCTGGCCCACTATCTGGCCGAAGAGGTGGTGAATCCCGTTCATTTCGATCCATCCCTTTATGGCCGAGTAGACCTTTTGCTGGCGCTCTATGGGTATTCCATCCAGATTTACCTGGATTTCAGCGCGTATAGCGACATGGCCATCGCTTCGGCGGCTCTGCTTGGATTTCGCTTCCCCATCAACTTCAACCAGCCGTACCGGGCGGTCAGCTTCAGCGATTTTTGGCGGCGGTGGCATATTTCCTTGTCCACCTGGCTTAGGGATTATTTGTACATCCCCTTGGGCGGCAACCGGGGCGGGGACGGAAAGACCGCCAGGAATCTGATGATCACCATGGTTCTGGGCGGCTTGTGGCACGGCGCGGGCTGGACCTTCGTGCTTTGGGGCGCCTTTCACGGGCTCCTGTTGGCCGGGGAACGCTTGCTGGGCTTGGGAACCGCGGCGCCTAGGGCGTCCCGGACGGTCCGGGTCGTCCGGATTTTCGTCGTCTTTCACCTGGTCACGCTGGCCTGGCTTCTTTTCCGGTCCGCCTCCCTGGACGCGGTGCTGGGGTATCTGGGGGCCTTTGGCCAGGCCGATGCACCGGCCACCACGATGGCCCGGGTTTTTCCCATCACCTTGGTCCTGGCCGGGTTCCTGATCCATTTCGCCCCGCCGTCCCTTTTATCCACGGCCCAGCGGACCACCCGCCGCCTCCCCGCCTGGGGCCTGGGCCTGCTGGCCGGGCTGGGACTTTTGGCGGCCGAAGCCTTTGGGCCCGAAGGCGTGGCCCCGTTCATTTACTTCCAGTTCTGAGGTTCAAGCCGTGAAAACCAGACCCGCCCTACCTCAATCCTGGACCCTGCCTCCCCTCTGGGACGACGCCATGGTCCTTTCGCGACCCGGCCGAACGTGGATCGTTCTGGGGCTGGCTTTTCTGGTGCTGGCCCTGTTCCATTCCGACGGGCTGGCGGCCTGGGCGTCCCGGCTGCCGGCCGAAGGCTGGGGCGAACGAGTTCATCAGGCGGCGTTGTGGTGGGACGACCAGATGGCGGCCCTTCACCTGAACCGGCTGATCCAGTTGTTAAGGGATGCTTTTTCCTGGTTCCACGATCGATAATCCGCCAACTTTTCCGCCGTGCAATCCATTCCCGGCCCCCCTTGCCCATTGCCCAACCAGCCCGGTGGGCGTACACTACCATTTGGGGACTTCCGACGCCTCCCGGCGGCCGGCATGGGTTTTCAAGAACGCCGGGTGGGAATTGTTTTCATAAATCCTGCTGTTTTTTAGGAGGTCATATGGATCATCCGGAGGAGCGTACATCCCGGTCCGGCCTGGCGGCCATGATATTCCACCTGGCCGCGGCCCTGTTTCTGGTGGTGGCCGCCGTTTTTTTGTTGGTGTTGATCGGAACCATCCGGCCGGTCGCGAATTCGGCGGTGGTTTGGCTGGATGAAACCCGGAGTCTGATGGCCGAAACCCGGAAGAACCAGGAAGCCCTGGCCGCGTCGCTGGCCCGGATTTCGGCCGCCGTGCCGCCCATGCTTCAATCGGGCCAAGGGTTCTTGCAAGGCGCCACGTCGGCGGTCGAGGAATCCCGCCGGGCTCAGAGAGAATTGATGGAAAAAGCGGATCGGATCGAAGCCATCGCCGGTGAAATCACGGTGGCGGCGGCGGTGGTGGGGATGGCCGAGCAGGGCATGATCCCTTCGACTGAAGCCGAGGAAATGATTAAGGAATCTATCGAAGCCATCGAAAAGGAATCACCCCGGTTGGGCAAACTGGCCCGGTATATCAACAACCAGCGGCTCACGGCCTATTTCGGCCAGAGTTCGATTTTGAATCAAACGTACGAAGCCCAAGCCAAAGCGCTGTTGATGAACCTGGCTCAGGCTCAGGAATTATACCGGGTGAACAAGGGCGCGTACGCGATGTCCATCGAGGATTTGAAGGAATACCTGACCCCTTCGGCCGAAGTGGAACTGGTCATCACCAGCGCCGACGCCCATTCCTGGCGAGGCACGGCCCGGCATATGGCTTTGAACCGGTTGTTCGAATATGACAGCGGGCAGGGCGAAATCCGGTAGGGGGAGCGTAGGGCGGGGGCCGGTTGGCCCCGCCCGAGGTGATACCCAATCGCGGCCCGGAGAACGGGAATTCCTGTCGATCCACTGGCGTCGCAGGGGCGAGACCGGCCTCGCTCCAACGCGATTGACCTCGAAAGCGTATCAAGCGGCCCGGGTGAGGGTGATTTCGGTCACTTCCGCCGGCGCGCCCAGGCGGATGGGCGGACCCCAGCATCCGGCGCCCCGGCTGACGTACACCCAGGTCCGGCCCACCTGGTGGAGGCCCGAAAGAAAGGGTTCGCGCAGCCGGACCAGCAGGTGCCCGGGAAACAACTGGCCGCCGTGGGTATGGCCGGAAAGCTGAAGGTCCACCCCGGCCCGGGCCGAATCGAAGATCACGCTCGGCCGATGAGCCAGTAAAATACGGGGCAAACCCTGGGGCGCGTTGGCCAGGGCGGCGCCCAGGTCCGGGAAATGGTTGGCGGCGAACCATTCGCCTCGAGGGTCGGTCACCCCCGCCAGAACCAACCGGCCGTTTCCGCGTTCGACCACCTGATGCCGGTTCAGCAGGGGAGTGAACCCCAGGCGCGTCAACTCTTTCAGCCATTCCTCCACGCCGTGATAGTATTCGTGATTGCCGGTGGTGTAGAACTTGCCCAAAGGAGCCTGGATTTTCGCCAGGGGCTCCACATCCGATAAAATGTACCCGGCCCGGCCATCCACCATGTCGCCCGTGGCGGCCACCAGGTCCGGCCGAAGCCGGTTCACCAGGTCCGTCACCATGTCTACGTACGCATGGTCGATGGTGGGGCCCACGTGGAGGTCGGTGATCTGGACGATCCGCAGGCCTTCCAGATCGGCGGAAAGGTTGGCGATGGGCACGCGGACCCTTTCCACCAGGGGCGGGCGGGACGCGACCACCAACCCCTGGGCCGTCAGCGCTCCCGAAAGCCCCACCATGCCCAGATTCATGGATTGTTCCAAAAAGAGCCGGCGTCCCGGGTTTTGAAGACCGGGCCGCGGTTCGGATTCCTTGTCGGCCGCTTTTGGCCTGGGGCGGAGCCGCTTCATGAACCGGCCCGCGATCAGGGCCGCGTCCCGGAACAGCACCAGGCAGAACAACAGCCCGAAAAAGCCCAACGACGCGTACGCGGTGTTCATCATAAACAAAAAAGCGGGGGTGTCGTGGCCGTTGCCCCAATGGGTCCGGGCCACGTACAAGGCCGCCAAACTCGCCGCCATCACCAGCCACGCCGCCGCTTTCCACGGGCGGCTCAGGCGGGAGGTGGAAATCAGCCGGCGGCCGATGTACAAGTACGCCATGGGAACCAGAAAAAACGCGAAAAAAATGAAGAACATGGATGAGTGTCGGTCCTTGTCCGGCCAGCGGCCAAACGGTTGCGTGATGGGGAACGGCCCCTGGGGGAACACCGTTCATCGATCAAGGCTCCACCTCCGGCCGGTCGCTTTGGGGAAGCGGATGACCCGTTCCCCGCTGGCTCTTGTGGCTGGGTGGAGGAGCCGAACTGGGTTTAAGCGTACCAAATCCAGCCTGTCGAAACAAGGGGAACAACGGCCGGATTGATGGCCGCCAAGGGGTTGCCAAATGGTTGAGCCCTGAGCGAAGCAGTTCCTCCCGCCGGCGAGCCGGCCCTGTTCGTCCAGGTCATCCCCCAGCCCATCTTCCCAGAACCACCGGAAAAAACGCTCCATCCGCTTTCGTTCCCGTGCCAGGTTCGTCTTTATCTTCAACTGTTCGACCAAGGCAAAGGGCGTTTCCTGGACGGTATCGTACCCGGTCTGGAGATGGTCAACGCACCGGCCGCATAGCCGTTTTCGTTAAGTAATACACTACGTTCCCCTTGATCCCCTTTCCGTGACATACGCACGGCCTGGTTTTCAAGAGCTATGATATTCGTTAAATTTTTCGCCATTCGCCTTTTTCACGATTCAGAATTCCCGTAGCCTTTCCCCCTCGTGTTGACGGGTCACCCCCGATCGGATATTCTTTGGAAAACACGCGGATCCAGGTAATAACCAAGAGGCTTCTTGCAATGCGGGACCCAGTATCAATTCAGGTGGCGGTTATTGAGGACTCGCCCATGGTGGCCCGATTCTATCAAGCGTACCTCGCCGATTCGGATTTTTCCGTACAGGTTCATGATTCCTCGCCCGAAAGCGTGGCCCGGCTGTGCGATACTCCGGCCGATGTGGTCATCTGCCCCGCTTTTCCCCAATTCCAGGAAGGGCCGGTCATCGCCAGCACCATCAAGGCCGATCCCCGGTTCCGGGATACCACTCTGATCGTTTCCACCAGCGTGGAAGGCCATGCCCTTTCCGGCGCATGGGACCTGGACCTGGTGGACGGGCTGCTGATCATGCCCTTTGAGCGGGAGGACCTGATTCAGGTTCTGGAACAGGCCAAACGCCGGAGCCTGTCTTCGGCCCGGCATGTTCCTTTGGCCGTGGTGGTGGACGACAGCGCCACCGCCCGGTTCGTGCTGCAAAAGGAAATGGAGGGCCTGAATTTTGAAGTCCGGACGGCGGTGGATGGTCAGGAAGGTCTGGCCCTGATCCAGGAGATCATGCCGGACCTGGTATTGACCGATATTGAAATGCCTCGGATGAACGGCCTGGAACTGTGCAACGCCCTGGCCAACGATCCCAAAACCAGTCAGATTCCCATCGTGGTCATCAGCAGCATCATCAACGACGCCAAGGTCCGAGGCGGTTTCGGGTCCGGGGTGATCAATTTTTTAAAAAAACCCATCAACCCGGCGGAACTGGCGTCGGCCGTGGCCAGCCTGGTGGGCGCCGACCACCTGACCCGCCGGGGCACCGCCCTTCTGGTGGAAGACGATCTCACCGCCGCGGCCGTGATCCGCAAGGAATTGACCCGGATTGGCGTTCATTCCAACCACTGCCGCACCGTGGCCGAACTGGAAACCTATCTGGCCGTCAGCCGGCCCGATCTGATCGTTTTGGATATGGTGTTGCCCGACGGCCGGGGGCCCGACGTCTGCCAGAGCCTTCGCGGCCGGCCCGACCTGGCCGGCGCCACCATCATCATCCTGGCCGAAGACCAGGATCGGGACGCCATGATCCAATGCCTGCAGCACCACGCGGATGATTATCTGATCAAACCGTTCACTCAGGAGGAAATCCGGGTTCGCGTGGAAACCCACCTAAGGAACAAAAAGCTCCACGAAGAACTCACTCAGAGGAACCGCATCCTGGAAAGCCTGGCGTACCAGGACAGCCTTACCGGCCTGATGAACCGCCGGTACCTGGACGAAGGGCTTCCCCGGGAAATCGATCTGGCCCGCCGGAACGGAACGTCCCTGGGCTTTCTGCTGATGGATCTGGATCATTTCAAGCGCGTCAACGATACGTACGGCCACCAGGTGGGGGACGACATCCTTCGGCTGGTGGCGGCCGAAATCCAAGGCCGCACCCGAGACGTTGGCGTGGCCTGCCGGTACGGCGGCGAAGAAATGTGCGTAATGCTGCCCGGCGCGTCCCTGGTCAAGGCCCGGGAAATCGCCGAACGGATTCGCACGGCCTGCGAAAAACAAACCTTTACCGAACTTCGGATCCGGCAGACCATCAGCATTGGGGTTTCGGCCTTTCCCGAACCCAGCGGAGCCTACAGCCTGATTCGCGACGCGGACCAGGCGGTGTATCGGGCCAAAAAGAATGGCCGGAATCAGGTGGCTTCAACCTGACATAACGTCCCGGCGCGTCTTGGTTTTATTACCCGGTCCATTACCGGGTTTGATTCCGGGTTGTTAGTATTAATAATATCCCAAGCACACCGACGAGTTCGGGCGGGCTTGGGATGGGCCCGCTTGCGAGGGGCTTCTTCCAGGATTAGAACCTACCCAAAAGAACTATTGTGGGTTGGTTCTAGTGACAAGTCATGCGTTAACTGTCGGCAAGCGTTCAGCCGCTCTGGGTTATGGCAACC
>JAGVGV010000728.1 GCA_020056895.1 Deltaproteobacteria bacterium | reverse complement strand
TCCTCCTCCCGGCCGCCCGGTCTTACGGAATAACCTTTCCGAAACCCGAGCGGTCATGATGTCCATTATCCACGGCGGTTTGGAGGGCCTATGGGGGGGATACGAAAAAGCAATGGAGTATTTGTGGAGATTTGGTGCAGAATCCTTTAGGAGTTCGGGACGAACCTGGGGGAAAAGGCGCGACCGAAGGGAGGCCTTCCCGGCCGGGACGGCGGTTTGAAGTGGATGGATTTATTTCGATTCTTTGATGAGAACGGTCCCGGCGCACAAATCGGGAGGGCCGGTGGGGCCCTCCCTTAAATCTTTCCAAGCCGGCTTATTGCTGGCCTGGAACCACTCATAAGGCCTGGTTTTCAGCCCACGGAGTCGGTCAGGGTTTTGCTGGCCTTGAATTTCACCGATTTGCTGGCCGGAATGTCCATTTCGGCGCCGGTCCTGGGGTTCCGGCCTTTACGGGCCGCCCGCTGGGCCAGGCTGAAAGTGCCAAAGCCGGTCAAGGTCAGGTTCCGGCCTTCCCGGACTTCATCGGTGACGCATTTGATGAGCGCCGCCACGACTTTATCGGCGTCGGCGATCTTGATGTCCGCTTCCTGGGCCACCTGGGTAAGCAGTTCCCGTTTGGTCATGAATCCGTGTTCCTCCCTGTTTCGTGAGTCGATTGTTCGTTATACCGCCCGGTGGGCCCATTCCGGGTCCGTCGGGGTGCCGTCTGGGGTTTCGTGTGGTATGATCCAACCACCTCCCGCTGGAAAAGGCTGGTTTCCCCCCTGGTCGAGCCGCACCTTACCGGTTATTGGCCAACCGGGTCAAGACGCAAATCATCTTCCGGCCGGCCATGGACGCGGGAATCGCTTCCTTTTCCTCCAAGAAAAGGCCGCCCTTTTTCCGGCGACCAAGTCTAAACCCTCGGGAGAAGCCGTGTATCCGGTCGGATCCCCGGCCCGCCCCAATAAAATAAAGCAAGGATTACTTTGGCCTAAGCATCCCCTGGGCTTTTCTCCAACGGCCCGGCCGCCGTTGTTGACCTCATTGTAGGGGCCGGGCCGTTTCCGGTCAAGAAAGGATTCCATTTTCGGGTTCGCCTTTCGTTACGGGGGATGTCGAACCCAGGCCTCGGGGACTCGCCCGGCGCCTTCGCTTTTGGGAGAAGCTGTCCGTTGTCCACACTCAGCCATCAGCCAAAAGGAAGAGATGCGGGTTTATATGAATTTTCATTAAAAATCAAATTTTTTCCGCTACGGCTACCAGCGAATAGCTGACCGCTGAAAGCCCGACGGGTAAAGCCCGCCAAGCCTCAAACCAACCCCCAGGCGCCGACAACACCGCCCAAGACGGAAAGCGGACAAGGGGTCGACATTTCTTCTGGGAACCAGCCTGTATTCGGCATAATATAATGGGCACGGTGGAACGTGAGGGACGAACGGGAAAAGGCCGATCGTTATTCGGAGGCGAAAGCGTTTGCTGGGACAGGCCGCGTTGAACGGACTATTACTAGGCGCCTTGTACGCGGCGGTGGCCTCGGGCCTGTCGCTGTCCCTGGGCATTTTGCGAATGGTCCACTTGGCGCACGGCGAATGGGTGATCCTGGGCGCGTACCTGGCCTTGGCCACGTCCGCCGGCCTGGGCTGGAATCCCTATTTGGGGGTTCTTGCGGCCGTGCCGGCGGTCGGCCTGGCGGGGTACTTCGCGGGCCGGTGGCTCCTGGTCCCCGTCCGCCGTCGGGGTATGGAACCGGGGCTTATCGTGGCCTTCGGGATTTCGGTGGTTCTTCAGAACCTGTTGTTGATGACCTTCCATGCGGACGCCCGGTCCCTGGCCACGCCCTGGACCACGGCCAGTATCAACCTGATGAGCGGTCTCCGGGCGCCCGTGGTGTATCTGGTGGACGGCCTGGCCGGCGCGGCCCTGGTGGGATCGATTCACTGGTTCCTTCACCATACTCGTTTCGGAGTGGCGGTGCGGGCCGTGGGCGAAGACGAAACCGCCGCGTCGTTGATGGGGGTATTCCCGGCTCGAACCGCCGCCTTGGCTTTGGGCGTGGCCGCCGGAGCGGCGGCGGCTTCGGGCGTGCTGGTGGGGACCACCTTTCTTTTTTATCCTCATTCCGGACCGATGTACCTTGTGTTGGCCCTGGCCGTGGTGGTGATTGGCGGCGCGGGGCGGATGGCCGGAACCCTTCTGGGCGGGATACTGCTTGGACTGGCGCAAACCATGGGCGGCTACGGGTGGGGGGACCAGTACCAGGCTCTGGTGGGGTATCTGATTCTGCTGGCGGTCCTGACGATCCGGCCTCAAGGAGTGGTTTCCACTTTTTCCAGCCGGTACCGGGACGTTGGCCCACCAGTAGTTCCGGGCCGGTCCACCGGTTCCCCAAACCGCCGGCGGAAGGTCCGTTGGTCCGTGTGGGCCATGGTCTTTGCCGTCATGATTTCCTTGCCCGTTTGGGGATCAAGGTACCATGTCTTGCTCGGTTTCACGTTCCTGGTGTACCTGACCTTGGGCCAGATGTGGAATCTATTGGCCGGGTTGGGGGGACTGGTGTCTTTGGGGCAGCAGGCCTTCATCGGGCTGGGGGGGTACACGTTGGCGCTGGGGACCCTTCACCTGGGACTGCCGGCTCCGGCGGCGGCGGCATTGGCCGGCCTGGTTTCGGGCGGGGCGGCGCTGGCGATGTCGGTTCCTCTTTTTCGGACTCGAGGGCTCTATTTTTCCATCGGCACTTTCATCGCGGCCGAAGCGCTCCGGCTGGCGGTGGCCGCCGGCGCCTGGTCCGGAGGCGGAATGGGGCTGTATCTTCAGGCTTCGTACCGGATCGATGGGCTCCACTTGTATGGGGGAGCTCTTGCATTGGGGGCCATATCCATCGCGCTGGTGAGCGGCCTGTCCCGGTCCCGCCTGGGGCTGGGGCTTCGGGCGTTGAGGGACGACGAGCCGGCGGCCCGGAGCCTGGGCGTGGATACCACCAGGGCCGGAAGAATCTGCTTTGTATTGACGGCCGGAGTGACCGGGATGGCGGCGGCGGTGTTTTATCTGAACCAGGCCGTGCTTCAGCCCGACCGAGCGTTTGGAATGGAATGGACGGTCTGGCTCTGCTTCATGACGGTTATTGGCGGAATGGGCGCCTTGGAAGGTCCGGCGTTGGGGGCGCTGCTCATGATTGGGCT
>JAGVGV010000088.1 GCA_020056895.1 Deltaproteobacteria bacterium | reverse complement strand
GGGGGCGGCGGATACTACCTGGACATGATGAATCTGGGGGATATCACGCTGCCGGACCTTCATATTTTGGTCATATGCAAACGGTTGGGGGCCATGGCGCACGTTGGCGGGTCCCACGCGGTGGCGGTCATGGTGGGCGTGGATGCCATCCACGACGTGGAAGGCCTATCGTCCAGCGGTGTGGATTTCGAACTGGATATCGGCATCAAGATTGGCTCCATTTTGAAGAGCGCCGGCAAGCTGGCCAAGCTGCTCAACGCGGTGATCAAGGCCGTGGGCAAGGCGGCCCAGCAGGAGGCCGGCAAGAAATTCGCTCAGGGGGTTATGGGGGATTTATCCCTGGATAACCGGGGCCGGGGATTCTACATGATCAGCACTCCGGCCGGCGCGGGTTTGGGCGGCGGGGTTTGGTACGAATGGCAGGAAGTGGTTCCCCTGGGCGGTCGAAAAGCCTGGGACAAGGCTCCGCCGAAGTGGAAGTTCGAATCCAAGAACGGCAAGGTCCGGGTGATGATGGAAAATGTTCCAGAACAGGACGATTGCAAGATCGGGGTTCAGTTTCGGATCGGTGAATGGGGCCAGGACCCAAGAATCAAATGGAAAAGCATTTATGGCGGCAACTTTTTTGTCAGCGAATTTATGGGGATCGTGCACCAACATGAATTGTATGAGCATAAGGGATATGGGGTTCGAGGCGAAAAGGGGATCCCCATCAGCGAAGAACAACCGATCGGTACGTACAAGCACGGGATCGGCACCATGAAAAACTACAATACGGTCCACAAGAACACCCACCTGGACATTGGCGTCAACGTGTTAAAGGATTCACAGGTTTTTTGGGAATCCAAACGGTACGCCCGCGTAACCACGGACGCCAACGGCCGTTTTACCTCGATCCCGACCGTGGCCAACTGGCTGGATTGATGCTGGAACTCGTTCCCAAATCGTTCTTTGGCGTTGGATATTGGGCCGGAAGAAGGAAGCCAAACCTCAAAATACCCGAAAGTATGTCTCCGGTTGGCTTCCATCTTTTTTCTCCTTTTGCCGCTTCCGGTTCCGTTCGGGCTTCCGCTCATGCTACAGTGACCGAACATGCTCATGATCCCCCCCAGGCCCGGTTCCGGTTCCAGCGGATCATGCCGGGCCGGCGAAGGAGGCTCCATGACCCGCACCCAATGGCTCGTTCAAACCGCGGTTATGGCTCTGTTTTCCATCCTTGGAGGCGCGGCCGCCGTTTGGCTGATGCCCGGGAGCCATCCCGTCCAGGCCCAGTCCGGCCCATTGGTCACGGTTTCGGAACTGCGGCTTGTGGACCCATCCGGCCACGCCCGGGTGGTTTTGTCTCTTTTGAGGGGACAACCCCGGCTGATCATGCTGGACAACGACGGCGAATTCCGGATGGAGTTGGGGTTGGGAGATCAGGGCGAGCCGTTGATCTGGATGCGGGACGCCAACGGCAAAACCCGGGCCAGCCTGGGGTTGGCTCCCGGCGGCCGGCCGGCCCTGATTCTGAAGGATAAAACCGGCCGGGACCGGTTGGCCGTGTGGCAGGAGGAAGGGGAAACGGGCTTGGCCCTGGCCGATTCCGCCGGCCGTCCCCGCGCCGGTCTGGCTTTGAAAAAGGAAGATACCCCCCGCCTTGATTTGTACGGCCCGGATGGAAAGGCGCTGTTTAGCGCCCCGTCCCAATAATTTCGGGCGAAAAACCGGGCCGGCCGGCCGAATGGGCCGTTTGCCGGGACGGGCCAAAGCGTGTAGAATGACGGCCTGACCAAGGAGGTCCAGCATGAACGATCCCGCCCGCGTAGCAACCCTGCCCGAGGAACCCCGGGAGGAAAAGACCGACCGCCTCCGGTTGGAATCCGGCCGCCAGGTGGTGGTCCGGCCTGGTCAGGGGGGGGAAGTGATCGAGGTCCGCGAAGCCGACGGCGGCCTGTCGGTATCCATCCAACTGACCCCCGAAGGCCCGGTGCTCCTGGTTCAGGGGGCGCGGCTATCCATACAGGCCACCCAGTCGTTGACTCTGGCCGCCCCCACGGTGGACATCCAGACCGCCGAAGCCCTGCGCATCCGAAGTGATGGCAAAATGGACATCCAGGCCCGGGAACCCATTCGCGTTCATTCCGACGACGACGTGGTGGTCACCGGCAAGATCATTCATCTGAACTAGTGACAAGTCATGCGTTAACTGTCGGCAAGCGTTCAGCCGCTCTGGGTTATGGCAACCACTTATTCCGACACTAGAAACGTGACTTGTCACTAGGGTCCAACCGGCTTTCCAGCCCAGAGGAGAAGACCATGCCCCCAGCGGCCCGCGTGGGCGATATGGTGTTGCAGGATGCGCCCCATTGCCACGCCCCCATTCATCCCCCGGCGCCCACGCCAACGCCGGTGCCCCATCCCGCTCTGCCGCTCACCATTATCACTGGCGCCTTCACGGTGCTCATCGGCAACATGCCGGCGGCTCAGTTGGGCAGCACCACCACTCCTTGCGCCCTCCCGTCCTGCGTTCCAGCCGGGCCTGGCAACATCGTCCTCGGATCCGCCACGGTGCTCGTGGGCGGCATGCCCGCCGCCCGGATCAACGACCTGACCGCGCATTCCTCCTGTGTGGCCCCCATCCCCAGCCCCACCGGCAAGGTCTTGCCTCCGGGGTGCCCCACCGTGATCATCGGAGGCTGAAGACTGGTTTGAAAATCCTCCATTTTGAAACCTTAAGGCCCCTTTGCCCGAGTTGCCTGCGGGACCGGAAGTCCGCCGAAGCCCTTTTCGTGGCGGCCGCCTTCCGGGAAGGGCCGGGAACCATCGAGGAAGGGATTCTGGCCTGCCCCCATCCGGGATGCCGGGCCG
>JAGVGV010000471.1 GCA_020056895.1 Deltaproteobacteria bacterium | reverse complement strand
ATGCGGGTTTCCTTCTTCACCATCCCGGCCACTACGGACAGCCCCAGGCCCACCAAGGCGGCGGTCAGCGGCGTGAACCCTTCGGTCAACACGTAGATGATGGCCACCAGCGGCAGAAAGAGGTGGCCCCGCACCTTCATGACGCCCCAGAAGGTGGGAAGCTCGGATTTGGGCAGGCCCCTCAGGTTGCACCGCTTGGCTTCGAAATGAACCTCGATCAGCACGCCGAAAAAATACAGGCAGGCGGGAATGGCCGCCGCCTTAGCGATTTCGATGTACGGGATGCCGATGAATTCGGCCATCAAAAAAGCGGCCGCGCCCATGACGGGGGGCATGATCTGGCCGCCGGTGGACGCCGAAGCTTCCACCGCCGCCGCGAACTCCGGCCTGTACCCAAGCTTTTTCATCATGGGGATGGTAAAACTGCCCGACCCCACCGTATTGGCCACCGAACTGCCCGAAACCGTTCCTTCCAACGCCGACGTAATGACCGCCACCTTGGCCGGTCCGCCCGAAGCCCATCCGGCGATGGCGTTGGCGATATCGATGAACAGCTTGCCGATGCCCGTTTTTTCCAAAAACGCGCCGAAGAGGATGAACAGGAAGATAAACGTGGATGAAACCCCCAGGGGGATGCCCAGGATGCCTTCGGTGGTGAAACACATGTGAGAAACAATGCGTTGGAGCGAATACCCCCGGTGGGACAAGAAGCCGGGGAAGTACGGTCCCAGGTACGCATAGAGCAGGAACACCGAGGCAATGACGGTGATCGGCATCCCCACCACCCGCCGGGCCGCCTCCAAGGTCAAGAGCACGCCCAAACCACCCACGATGTAATCGATGGGCAGGTAATCACCGCCCGCTTCCATGATCCGGGTGTAATTGATGGTGATGTACAACCCTATGAAGGCGGCGAAGGCGGCCATCAGGTAGTTGAACCACCTCAGGCGGTCATCGGCCTTGTTGGGGTTAAGCGGGTACAAAAGATACACCAGGGTAAAGGCGAAGGCCAGATGGACCGACCGCTGCATCTGGGCGGGCAGGAGCCCCCGGAGGCCGGTGTACAGATGAAAACAGGAAAAGGCCACGGCCACCCAGTACACCAGTTGGTACTGGTATCCGGTGAGTTTCCGGAAGGTGGATTCCTTGTCCACCTTTTTTAAAATCGCGTTCAGTTCCTCTTCGGTGACTTCGGGCTCCACGTCTTCGGCCAAAATCACCTTATGCGGCGTTTCGGCCAGGGCGGCTTTTTCCGGTTCGGTCATCGGCGGCTTTCCTTGGTGATTAGCTCGAAAAGGGAATAGGTTCGAGGCCGGATCAAAACGGCCCGTCCGGGCTCGATCAGGTCGGCCAACGGCGTGGACCGCCGGTTCACGGTCAGAACGTGCCCGGCCACCCGACCTACGAAGAGCCTGATTTCCGGGACATCCCGGCTAAGGGAGTAGATCACGCGGCCGTCCGGACCAAAAGCCAATCGGCCGGCTTCGTTGGTCGTTTCCGGAATTCCGGCGCCAAAGGCATCGAACCGCGATTCGATGATGACCAGATGGTCCCCTTCGAACCGGATCGTGTCGTCCACCGGCCGCCGGTTCACCGAATGGACGTACGATATCACGAATGTTTCGCCCCGGTTCATGGGGCTGGCGAGCAGCACCGGCCCCTGGGGCAGAGCCGATACTTCAAGCACCGGCCGGATGGGGATGAGGGCGGCCAGTCCCGACAACAGAATCAGAAGGCCCGCCCCGGCCGCCACGCTGCGTTTCATATTCTTCGTTCGATTCCGCTTATCGGCCGGCCGGAACGGGACGGCCCCGCTCCGGCCGTTCGGCCCTACTTCATCAGGCCTTTTTCTTTGTAGTACTTCACGGCCCCGGGATGGAAGGGGATGGATACGCCGGTCACCGCTTTTTCCGCGGCGAGTTCCTTGCCCTTGGCATGGGTCTGGGCCAGGTCCGCCTGGTTTTCAAACAGAGCCTTGACCAGGTTGTACGCCACGTCGTCCTTCACCTTGGGGCTGGCGATCAGCACCGCCATGACCGCCAGGGTCTTCACTTCCGTGTCCTGGCCCTTGTACGTGCCGGCCGGCACCTTGGCCGGAGCCAGGAAGGGGTATTTGGCCGTCATTTTGGCGGCTATGTCGTCGGCGATGTCCAGCAACCGGACGCTGTGGGACGAGCTGATGTCCATAATGGCCGAGTTGGGGATGCCGGCGACCACGATAAACGCGTCGATGTGCTTGTCCTTGAACTGTTCCGCGCTTTCGCTGAACGACAGGAACTGGCCGTTCACGTCTTCCTTCTTCATCCCGTACACGTCCAGAAGCTGGCGGAAGTTGGCTTCGGTGCCGCTGCCCGGCGCGCCCACGCCCAACTTCAAACCCTTGAGGTCCGCGAAGCTTTTGGCCGGACCGTCGCCCCGGGCCACCAACTGGAGGATTTCCGGGTACAAAACGGCCAGGGCGTTCATTTCGGTTAGTTTTTCCTTAAAACTTTCCTTGCCGTTGAAGGCGAAATCCACGGTGTCGGATTGGACAATGGCCAGTTCCGCTTCGCCCTTGTTCACCAACCGCACGTTTTCGGCCGACGCGCCGGTGGCCTGAGCGGTCACGTTCATATCCTTGACTTTGGAGTTCCATATCTTGGCCATGGCCCCGCCAAAGGGATAATACGTGCCCGCGGTGCCGCCGGTGGCGATGACCAGTTTGGTTTCTTCGGCCGCGGCCGACCCCGCCAACCCCAAAATCAACAGACAGCTCAGAATCCAGATCGAAGCCTTTTTCATCGTTGGTCCTCCATGGTGATGGTTCGTTCCATTCGCGCTTTTGGGGGTCCTTACCACAAACGGCCTGAGGTCAGGCCGACATCGAGCATGGTTCTGAGACCCGCCGGGGCCTGGGCCAGGCGGGAAATGGCGTTGACGGTAATGGCGCAGGTGGCCGAATCCCCGAAAACTCCGCCTTTGACCACGGATTCGATCGGCGGTTCGCCATCGATATACACCCGGTCCTTGGGGTCCGGATGGCCGAAATAAGCCTGGAGATTCAATGTGATTACGGCCCGGCCGTTCTTGAAGCCCTGGCAGGTCTGGTTTACGCCGCAGGCTTGACCGGGAAGGATTTCCATAAACGGGCTAACCAGCCGTCGAGTGGCCAGAACCGGCCAGACCCGCTCTTCGATCTTGTCCAGTTTCAGCCCTAATGCCTCGGCCAGGAATTGAGTGGATTCGGCGAAGCCTACATGGCGGATCACACCCGACGCCACCTTGGCTTCAAAATCGGACAGGCTCAGGCCCGCGCCGATTTTTTGCTGGAAAGGCAGCCGCCGGAGGGATGCATCCTGGAACCGTTCCACCAGCACGGAATCCACTCGGCTGGTGATGCTGGTCAGCATGGCCGGCAGGGCGTCCATGGTGAACCCGGGGTTCACGCCCGTGCCCAACACCGCCAGCCCGGTTTCCTTGGCCGCCTGGTCGATCCTGGCCGAATCTTCGGCCGCGCTCCGGAAAGGCCAAGCCAGTTGTTCGCAGGTGGACACCACCCGCCAGCCCGCGTTCAGGCAGGCCAGTATCTGGTCGGTCACCGTCCGGAGGTACGACCCGGTGCAGAGCATCACCACGCCCTTTTCCGGTCCGGACAAGGCTTCGGCCAGGCTCCCTTGAACCTTCACCCCTTGGGGGGCCAAGTCCAGGATGTCGCCCAGATCGCGGCCAATGTATTTGGGGTTGATATCGACGGCCGTCGTCATGTTGAGATTGGGTTGTTTGATCGCGAACTTGGCGCACAATTGCCCCACCGGGCCCAAGCCTACGATCGCCACGGGTATCGTCGTCATGATTCCTCCAGGAATGGTTTCCGCCCCGTATGAACGGCTGGAATCCGGCGTTCGCGGCCCTTGGGGGCCTGAGAGGGCGGAGAAGCCCGTTGTTATTAAAAAAAACAAAAGAAACGAAACACATATTCAAGGAAAAGTCAATCCACCGACCCCCTGGATCCAGGCCATCCGCCGTGTCGATCCATGTCTCGATTTCCGCGCCGAATAAACTTAACCAATTAATAATACGTGACTATTTCAAAAT
Organism: Deltaproteobacteria bacterium; assembly: GCA_020056895.1. Classification (GTDB taxonomy): domain Bacteria; phylum Desulfobacterota; class Desulfarculia; order Adiutricales; family JAGVGV01; genus JAGVGV01. The sequence continues at coordinate 2,525 of JAGVGV010000471.1, read as the reverse complement.
ATCCGCCGCCTTGAAATGTGTCCCGGTTTCCGGTGATGGGTCTCGGTTTGGCTCTAGCCCACCCGTGTGGTCAGACCATCGTGGGCCACCGTGACGGGTACGTCCAGCCCGGCCAGGCGGAACACTTTTTCCGCCGCCCGCTGCCATTCCTCCTGATCCCGGGGAATGGCCAATAGCCGTCCGTCCCCGTCCCGAAGGGGGTCCAGGGGGTCCCGTTTTTTCAGGATGGCCCCGCCGCCTTCCCCGGGGTGGGGGTCTCCGGCGGATAAGTGCACCAGGTACACCCGTTCGCGAACCTCCCAGGCCCGGATAAAGGGTAGCAGCCGCTGGAGGCTCATGTGGAAGGCCGGATTGGTCACCGGTTCGTTCAGCCAATGGCAGGAAGCCACCAGAAGGTCCGGCGGACCGAATTCCCTGGGGTCCTGGACCACATCCTTGAAATCCGAGGTATAGATCAGCCGCCGGGGTCCATCGTTCCCCGGATATTCGAACACAAACCCCACCGATCCCCCGGCCACGGGGCCATGGTCGGTTTTAAAGGGAATCACGCGAAGGTCCCGAGGCAGGCCGTCCAGGGCCAAGCCGGGCTGAACCAGTCGTTTTTCCAACAACTTGCCCAATAAATACCCGAACCGGGCTTCGATGGTCCGCCAGGCGGTTTCGGTGGCGTACACCGGGATGGGGACGAACCCCTTGGCCGGTTCGCGGCGGCGGAACACTTCCAAGTCGTCCAACCCCAGGTAGTGGTCCCCATGTTCGTGGGTTATCAGCACCACGTCGGGCCGATCCAAGTGGTTGGCCATGAGCTGATCGGTGATGTCCGGGCCGCAGTCGATGAGCACTTTCAGGGGGCCGTCCAGCCAGAGGGCGGTTCGGAGCCGTTGTTCGCCAATGGCCCTAAGATGGGCGCAGTTCACGCAGCCGCAGCCCCATTCCGGCGTTCGCCAGGCCGCGCCGGTACCCAGGAAGATCAAGGTGGGTGAGGATGACAAGGTCATGATGGTAACTCCTTAAGGAGCTGTCGGCTATCAGCGATTAGCTGTCAGCTTGAGTGGAAAAAGAACGTTTTCTGAATACCGATCGACGTATACCCGGCCAAGGGTCGATTGAGGCCATCGATCTTCACCGGAACCTGACCCGGTTTGAAACGCATTCCTTCCGCTTGAAGGCAGATCGCTGATCCCTGACAGCGGATCGCTATTCCTTCACTTTCCGGCCGAAGGGGATGCCCAATTTTCGCATCCGGTGCCTCAAGGTGCCGGGGTTCAGTCCCAGAATCCGGGCCGCGCCTTTTTCGCCTTCCACCCGGCCTTGGGTAAAGGCCAGGACCCGGCGGATGTGGCGGGCTTCCACCTCGTCCAGCCGGTCCGGTTCAGGCTGGTGAAGGTCCGCCGCCAGAGGCGATTCGACGGGCGCCGAAGCGAAAACCGATTCCGCCCGGTACCCGGGAATCAGGTCGGCGAAGGTGAGCGGCCGGCCCTGGCCCAGGATCAAGGCCCGTTCGACCGTGTTTTCCAGTTCCCTCACGTTGCCGGGCCAGGGATAGGCGAGCAACCGTTCGATGGCGGCCGGGGCCAGGTCCGGAGTCCGGCCCAGCCCCAATTCGGCGGTTTTTTTGCGGATGAAATGGTGAACCAGAGCCGGCACGTCCACCGCCCGGTCCTTAAGCGGGGGAATCCGGATGGGAAAAACGCTCAGGCGAAAAAACAGGTCTTCCCGAAAAACCCCCTGTTGGACCATGGCCGGCAGGTCCCTGTGGGTGGCGGCGATGACCCGGATGTCCACCGGAATCAACCGGCTGCCGCCCACTCGTTCCACTTCCCGCTCCTGCAGCACCCGTAAAAGCCGGACCTGGGCGCCGGGGGGGAGTTCGCCGATTTCGTCGAGTAAAATGGTGCCCCGGTGGGCTCGTTCGAACCGGCCCCGCTTCTGGGCCAAAGCGCCGGTAAAGGCTCCTTTTTCGTGGCCGAAGAGTTCGCTGTCGATCAGCGTTTCCGGTATCGCGCCGCAGTTGACCCGGATGAACGGGCCATCCCGCCGGGGCGAAAGGTTGTGGATGGCGGTGGCGATGACCTCCTTGCCCGTTCCCGTATCCCCCAAAAGAAGCACCGGGCTGTCCAAAGGAGCCACCCGGCGGACCAGGTCCATGACCGGCCTGAGGCCGAAATCCGCGCCGATGATCTCGTCCCCGGAGAGCCGCTGGTATTCTTCCTGGAGATACCGGTAGTCATCGGCCAGCAGGTCCTTCAGGTCCATCAGTTCCCGGTACCGGAGCATGTTCTGCATCGCCACGGCGAAGGGATCGTGAAGCAGGTCCAACAGCCGGGCATGCCGGGGTTCAAACGTGGCTCCTTCGCGGTTGGACAGGGCCACCACGCCCAAATACTGATCCTCCAAAACCAACTGCATGGCCAGAAAAGGCCGGAGCGGCCACCGGAGGCCCGCCGCGATCACCCCCGCCAGGTCTTCCCCGGAAGAAGGGTGGATGATCCGAACCCGAGGCCCCGGGTTTTCGCGGTCCAGTT
>JAGVGV010000169.1 GCA_020056895.1 Deltaproteobacteria bacterium | reverse complement strand
GCTCTTCCGATCTCTCTGGACCGAGGCCATGAGGAGCCTTCTGAGCTTGGCGGCGTCCAACCGACGCCGAAGGTCTTCCAGGGATTCCCCGGGTCCGGGGAAATCCCGGTCCCCTTCCCCCAGAACCCGGTTGACCGCGCCGGTGAAGGTCGCCCCTTCCATAAGGTTCGCCGCCCGCCGGTTCCGGTTCGTCTTGTCCCGGATTTGGGGGTCTTCAATCTGGGTGGTGACCATGAACAGTTTGTGAAGCCGCTTTTCGACTCGGGAAGGGATCATGTTGTAGTTGGCGGTTTCATGCTGGTACTTGATGTTCAAGAGGTCCACCAGGTAATCGGCCTTGGCTTTTTCTTCGATCTTGTCCCGGATCAGCCTGTGGATTCTGGCCCAGGCCTGGGCGTATTCCTCGCCCAGCACCGGGCTTTTCACCCGGGCCATGATCTCTTCGAAGATCGTTTCGGAACAGGGGTAGTAGGGTTCTTCGGGTTCCAGTTCGAGCATGAACCGGAGCTGGGCCGGCGAGGCCACCATATCCGGGCTGGTGGCGTAATGGAGGTGGTTTTCGTCCAAAAAGCTGTACAACCAAGCCTGACGCCGGGGATCGGGATGGCCCTGTTCGGTCACGGTGTTTTCTCCCAGATTCGAGTGAGGATGAACACGCCCATGGGGTCCCAGGGGTGCTGAGATTAATCTTAGCGGAACACTGGTTCCGGAGGCAACGCCGAAAGGCGCCATTTCCCCGGCTTCGGGAAAAAAAGGGAGCCCCCTGGCGAAAATGCCCCTTACCCTTTATTTTGTATAGAACTCTTCCCCAAATGGTTCTTTGACCTTGGATGCGTCGTCGGAGTGGGGAACCAATCCTCAAAATACTAAAGTATTCCTCCGGTTGGTTTCCTCCCTCCTCCTCGCCCCAAGGCCAAATTCCTCATTTGGGGTAAGGTTCTGGAACATCCCAATCATGCCGTTCAGGGGGACATGGAACATGGCGCGACCAGCCACGGCGGACGAATTTCAGGAATACCGGGAAAACGAGCTCTGTCCCTACTGTTTCGCCGAAGATGTGGTGGAAAACGGATCCACTGTGGAGGGCGGGATCACCAGGATATTCAAGTACTGCACCAAATGCGAATGGAAGTGGACCGAAAACTGGGAGAACGGTCGGATGACCGGCCTGTGGTTGGATGACGCGGATTGACGCCTTGGGTTCAACCGCGGTGAACGTGGACTTTTTTAGGTATTGGAGGCTGCATGATGAAAAAAGTATGGATGGGTTCGGTATTGGTGTTGGTTTTGGCCCTTGTTTTGGCTCCCACCTTTCTTACCGCCGGGGACATGCCGCCGGCCGACGCGGCCGCGCTCTGGAAATACATCACCGAAACGTCTCCCTATCAGAAATGGGGCATGTGGCCGGATCATTCGGGCATGCAGCCCGGCCGGGCCCCCCATGGACCTTTCCACAAGGTGTATGTGAACGACATACTGCTTAAAGCCACCGCCGCGCCCGTGCCTTTTGGGAGCATCGAGGTGAAGGAAAGTTACACTCAGGATCAGAAGCTGGCCGCCATTACCATCATGTATAAAGTTCAGGGCTTCAATCCGTCGGCTGGCGACTGGTTCTGGGTCAAATATTCCCTGGACGGCAAGGGCGATCCGGCGGGCAAGGTTCAGGGGTGCATCGACTGCCACGCGGGCGGAGCGAAAAACGATTATATTTTGGTCCACACCATGAAATAGCCTGCGTCCATGGTCAAGCCGGCCGGGAAGCCATCCTTTTTTCCCGGCCGGTTCGAAATGGCTTTTTTGGTTTCCGGCCAAACCGCCGGCTGCGAGGTATTTTCCATGCTCAGTGTTCATCCACTTCTACAGTTCTCCATGCTTCTGTTAGGCGGGTATGTCCTTTTCCTGGGTTTATTCCGGGCCATGTCCCTTCATGGCGGCCGCCGGACCCTGTTCCGCTGGCGGCGCCACGTGGCCTTGGGCCATCTGGCCATGGCCGGATGGCTGATGGGCCTCGCAGGCGGGTTGATCATAGTCCGGATCACCTGGCATTCTTTTTTGATCTCCGGACTTCACGGCCGGATCGCTTTGGCCATGATCCCTTTCATCCTTTTCGGTTGGGCGAGCGGGTATTGGATGGACCGAACGAAAAAAAAGCGCACCCTCCTACCCCTTTTACATGGGTTGAACAACCTGCTGGTGCTGCTGGCCGCCCTGGCCCAGATCTATACGGGATACAGGGTGTTTCAAACGTTTGTTCTGGGGCAGTGATCCTCCGGCGGGTTCATCCTGATCCCCCACATATTGAAGCGGCTTTCCGCCCGGCTTGACGTTCCCCACCCGGAACGGTATGACAGGCTAAAAACGGACGGTTGTCCAGCCGGCCGGGAGGGTGGTGGAGCCTGATGGACTCGAGGTCCTCCGGCAAGGGGAAAGTTTTTTTTCGATTATCCGGTTTCCGTTTCAACCAAAGCGCCAAAATGATCCTGTACAGCGTGCTGGTGGGGGTGATCACCGCCGGAGCCGCCGGGTTGTTCTACGCCGGGCTGGCCTGGACCAGCCATACGGTTCTGGGCCGGCTGGCGGGGTATCCGCCGCTGGAACCGCCGGGCGAACGGCTGCTGGCCCCCGGCCCCGTTCCCTCCCCCCGACCCTGGCTGCTCTTCCTGATCCCCGCCGCGGGCGGGCTCCTTTCCGGTCTGATCGTCTATAAACTGGCGCCGGAAGCCGAAGGCCACGGCACGGACGCCATGATCGACGCCTTTCACAACAAAAAGGGGATCATCCGAGGCCGGGTGCCCATCATCAAGGGCGTGGCCTCCATCATTACCCTGGGAACGGGCGGCAGCGCCGGGCGTGAAGGACCCATCGCCCAGATCGGAGCCGGGTTCGGATCGTGGCTGGGCCAGTTGTTGAAACTGGATGCACGACAAAGAAGGCTGCTCCTGATGGCGGGCACGGCCGGCGGCCTGGGCGCCATTTTCCGGGCGCCTTTGGGCGGGGCGCTGACCAGCATCGAAGTCCTGTACAAGGAAGACTTCGAATCCGAAGGCGCGGTCACGTCCATCGTGGCCTCGGTGGTCGCCTATACCCTCTTCACCTTCGTTTTCGGTCACCAATCCATTTTCAGCACTCCGCCCATGCATTTCACCAACCCGGCCGAGCTGTTTTTTTTCGGGATTCTGGGGCTGGTCTGCGCTCCCCTGGGGCTGCTTTACACCCGGATGTTTTACGGCGCGCGGGATCATCTGTTCCGCCGGATACCCATCCCCAAGCATTTCATCCCCGCGCTGGGGGGCTTGGGCGTGGGCGTGATCGGGCTGTTTCTGCCGCAGGTGATGGGGTCGGGCTGGGGTTTTCTGCAATCGGCCATCTGGGGCGATCTGGGCATCGGCCTGATGCTGGCCCTGGTGTTCATGAAAATGGCGGCCACCAGCCTGACCATCAGTTCCGGCGGATCGGGCGGCGTGTTCGGCCCCACCTTGTTCATCGGCGGGATGATCGGCGGCGTGATCGGCCAGGTGGGGCACCTGATGTACCCGGAGATCGTCACTCAGCCGGGGGCGTACGTGCTGGTGGGCATGGCCGCGTTTTTCGCCGGAGTGGCCAGCGCGCCCATGGGGGCGATGTTGATGGTCTGCGAAATGGCCAATTCCTACGGCCTGTTGGCGCCCTTGATGCTTGTTTCGGTCATTTCCATCGTGTTGTCCCGGCGCTGGTCCATTTATGAAAAACAGGTGACCAACAAGTTCGAATCCCCGGCTCACGAAGCGGATATGACCGTTAACGTGCTTCAGGAGGTGAGGGTCCAGGATATTTTCCGGCCTGAAGCCCAGGCGGCCACCCTTTCGGGCGCCATGAAGTTCAAGGATTTGAAGGAGGTAATCAGCCGAACCCGGGAATCGTACTTCCCGGTGGTCGATATCGCAGGCCGGTTGTCGGGGATATTGAATCTGCACGACGTGCGGACGGTGCTGTTCGAGGATGCCTTGAGCGACCTGGTGGTGGTGGCCGAACTGGCCGGGCCGCCGGTCCAGGTCCGGCCCCAGGACGATCTGTTCACCGCCCTGACCCGGTTCATGGATTCCGGGTACGGCCAGATTCCGGTGGTGGACGATACCGGCGCCATCTGGGGCCTTTTGGCGCATGAAGACGTGATCGGGGCCTACCACCACCAGATCTCGGCCCGCAAGGGGACGGAGGACTGATCCTCATTCGCCATCAAAAGCGTCTGGGCGAGGCATGCCTCGCCCCTACTGGTGCATGTTTTGGGGAATGGTTCCGTCTGTGTTGGACGTCAAATGGGTAGGATGGCCTTCTTGGATCAGGCTTCCTTCGAATGAACCATCGGTTTTTCTTCGGTTCGGGCACGGCGCCTCAGCCCCAGCCATTCCCTGAACCCTTCCAAATAGCTGTAAAAAACCGGCGTTACGAACAGGGTTAAAAACTGGCTGAACACCAGGCCCCCCACCACGGCCAAGCCCAAAGGCCGCCGGGCTTCCCCTCCGGCGCCGTACCCCAAGGCAATGGGCAGCGTGCCCATCAGAGCGGCCATGGTGGTCATCATGATCGGCCGGAACCGGACCAGGCATGCGTCCAGAATGGCTTCATTGGCGCTTTTCCCCAAACTCCGGCGGGCTTCGATGGCGAAGTCGATCATCATGATGCCGTTTTTCTTCACCAAACCAATCAGCATAATCACGCCCACGAAGCCGTAAATATTGAGTTCGGCGCGGAACAGAAACAGGGTGGCCAGGGCGCCGAACCCGGCGAAAGGCAACGCCGAAAGAATGGTGATGGGGTGAATGAAGCTTTCGTACAAAATCCCCAACACCAGGTAAATGACCACCACGGCCATAAGCAGCAACAGGGTCATGCCAGCCATGGACGACTGGAAGGTCTGAGCCGTGCCTTGGAAGCTGGGGGTGATGCTTTGGGGCAGCACCTCCCGGGCCGCCGCCTGAACCTGGTCCACGGCGGGTCCCAACGAAGCCCCGGGTCTTAGGTTGAAGCTGATGGTGACCACGGGCAACTGGCCCAGGTGGTTGACGGCGGCGGGACCCACGGTGGTCGTGAGCTTGGCCACGCCGTCCAGGGGGATCAGGTTCCCCTGGGCCGACCGGACCTTGAGGAGGGCCGGCGCCGACGGGTCCAACTGGTACCCCGGCCCCAGTTCGGCGATGACCTGGTATTCATCGTTGGCCGCGAAAATGGACGTAATCTGGCGAGCCCCATAGGCCGTGTACAAAACGTCCTCGATCTGGGCCGCGGTGACGCCCAAAGCCGAAGCCCGGTCGCGGTCGATCTGGACATGCACCTGGGGGTTGTTCACCTGCAGGTCGGAATTCACATCCATCAACAGGGGCAGGCTTTTCAGGCGGTCCTCCAGAAGGGGCGCCACCCGGTACAGTTCCGCCAGATCGGTTCCCTGCAGCGAATACTGATACAAGCTGCGAGTGAACTGGCCGCCCAGGTTCAAAGCGGGCGGGTTCTGGACAAAGGCTCGGATCCCGGGTTCCTGGGACAGCTTGCCCCGAAGGACGGTCACCACCTGGTCGGCCGTCAGGGCCCGTTCACGGCGAGGGACCAGGCGCATGAACATGGTCCCGCTGTTGGTCCGGCCGGTGGGGCCTCCGGAACCCACGGCGGACATGAACACGGCCACGTTGGGGTCCGCCTGGACGATCCGGGCCAAGGCCTGCTGATGCCGGACCATGGAATCGAAGGAAATGCCCTGGTCGGCTTCGGTAAAGGCCATGATCTGGCCGGTATCTTCGCTAGGAATGAACCCCTTGGGCAGCACCTGGAACAACTGGATGGTCCCCGCCAGAATGGCCAAGGTGAAGATCAACGCCAGGCGCCGGTGGACCAGCACCCACCGTAAAATGCCGCCGTACCCCCAGAGCACCCGGTCGTACACCCGGAGCGGGGCGGTCACGTCCTTCCGGTCCGGGACCATACGGTGAGCCCTCGCCAGGAATCGGGAACAGAGCATGGGCGTCAGAACGATGGAAACCACTCCGGAAACCAGCACCGCCACGGCGATGGTGACGGCGAATTCGGTGAACAACCGGCCCAGAATGCCGCCCATGAACAAAACGGGGATGAACACGGCCGCCAGGGAGATGGTCATGGACACAATGGTGAAGGCCACTTCCTTGGACCCCTTGTAGGCCGCTTCCAGAGGGCTTTCCCCCATTTCCACATGGCGGATGATGTTTTCCAGCATCACGATGGCGTCGTCCACTACGAACCCGATGCAAAGGATCAGGGCCATCAGCGACAGGTTGTTCAGGCTGTACCCGGACAGGTACATGAAGCCGAAGGTTCCCACCAGGGACATGGGCATGGCCAGGGAGGGAATAATGGTGGCGGTGATTTTCCTCAAGAATATGAAGATGATCAGGACCACCAGCCCCAGGGTGAACAACAAGGTGAACTGAACGTCGCGAACCGATTCGCGGATGGATTCGGACCGGTCGAACAGGATTCTCAGCGATACCGACGCGGGCAGGGCGGCTTCAAAGGTGGGCAGAAGCTTTTTCACCTGCTCGGCCACCTGGACCGTGTTGGCCCCCGGCTGCCGCTGAACGGCCAGAACCATGGCCCGCTGATCGATGAACCAGGCGGCGGATTTTTCCGATTCCACCGAATCGGACACTTCGGCCACGTCTTCCAGCCGGATGGGCCGGCCGTTCCGATACACCACGATGATGGTCCGGTATTCGGCGGCTTTTTCAAGCTGCCCCGATGTTTCCAGAGTATAGGTCCGGTGGGGGCTGTCCAGGGCGCCCGTGGGCATGTGGCTGTTGGCCGCCTGCACCGCCTGCGTCACTTCGCCGAGGCCCAAACCCAGGCTGGCCAGCCGTTCGGGGTCCAGCCGGACGCGGACGGCATACTTCTGGGAACCGTACACCACCACCTGCGCCACGCCTTCCACCATGGAAATACGCTGAGCCAGCATGTTGTCGCCATAGTCGTTCAATACATACAACGGCAGCGTGGGCGACGTTAGGGCCAGGTACAAAATAGGTTGGCTGGCGGGGTTGACCTTGCGGTACGTGGGGGGCGAGGTCATTTCCTTGGGCAGCCGGGACGTGGTGGCGGCGATGGCCGATTGGACGTCCTGGGCGGCCGCGTCCAGGTCCCGGGCCAGATCGAACTGGAGCGTGATCCGGGTGGACCCCAGGGTGTTGCTGGAACTCATGTTGGTCACGCCCGAAATGGTGGAAAACTGCCGTTCCAGGGGAGTGGCCACGGCCGAGGCCATGGTATCGGGGCTGGCTCCGGGCAGCCGGGCAGAAACCTGAATGGTGGGGAAATCCACGCTGGGCAGATCACTGACGGCCAGCCGTTTATAGGCCATAAGGCCGAAAATCAACAGCCCGGCCATAATCAGCGTGGTGGCCACGGGCCTCCGAATGAATATGGCGGAAGGGTTCACGGTTGTTTTCCCTGAGCCGGACTCTTACCCGAGGCCTGGCCCGGCTCCATGCCCGGACCCTTTTCCGAGACCTTGCCCGGACCGGCGGCGGGGGGCTCGCCCGGAGTCCGCACCGTAACCTTGGCCCCGTTTACCAGGTTGAACTGGCCGTCCGTCACCACCCGTTCACCACTCGCCACGCCCGAACCCACCAGAGCTTCCCCCGAAGCCGTCCGGATCACGGTAACGGGCCGGGATTCGACCGTATCATCCTCTTTCAAAACGAACACAAAAGAACCGGCCTGGCCGGTATTCACGGCCCGGTCCGGGACCACCACGCCCGTTTGTTCCTTTAGAATCAGGGAGACCTGGACGAACTGGCCGGGCCAGAGCCGCCGATCCTCGTTGGGCATGGTGGCTTTGAGCCGGATGGCGCCGGTGGCCAGGTCCACGCTGTTGTCGATGAAGGTCAGGGGGCCTCGGAGGGGATCGCCGCCGCCGGCACCATTGGACCCATCGGGAATCCGGACCAGGACTTCGAGGGGTTCCGCCGCCGCCCGAATATCCACCAGGTATTTTTCGGGTAGGCTGAAGCTGACCCGGATGGGTTGCATCTGGTGGATGGTGACCAGGGACTTGTTGTCGTCGCTGGCCTTGATCAGGGTGCCTTTGGGGGCGCTGATCGCGCCGGTCCGCCCGGAAAGGGGGGCCCGGATTTCAGCGTATTGGATCTGGAGTTCGGTGCTTTCGATCAACGCCCGATCCCCCTGGACCGTGGCTTCGAGGGATTCAGCCTTGGCCCGAAGGGCATCCAAATCCTGATCGGAAAGAAACCCCTTTTGGGCCAAGCCCGTTTGCCGCCGGAATTCGGCCCGGGCGTTGGCCGCGCTCGCCTGATCCCGCGCCAGTTGGGCTTGCGCCTGTTTGAGCGCTACCTGGAAGGGGACGGGATCCAGAGTGAACAGAAGATCGCCTTCCTTCACTTCCTGGCCCTCTTCGAAATGGACCTGAACCACCGGCCCGCTTACTCGGGCTTTCACGGCCACCGAGGCCATGGCTTCCACGTTGCCCACGGCCGGGACCAGAAGGGGCATG
>JAGVGV010000155.1 GCA_020056895.1 Deltaproteobacteria bacterium | reverse complement strand
CCGCCGAAATCTTTTTGGCGATGTTGGCGGATTCCTTGGGATCGCCGCGGTCGTCAAAAAAGTCCAAAGCCAGTTTGTACCCCTTCAAGGGACCGGCCTGGATCCCGCCGGCGGCATTGATTTCTTCCAAAGCCGCTTCCTGGCCCTTTTTGTCCCCGCTGCCGTAGTCGCCGTACTTACCCGTGCAGGCGTCATACCCGGCCAGATGGATCACCTTGGCTTTTTCATCCACACCGTCCTTGGCCCAAACTGAAAAGGGAAGCAATAGCGCCAGAACCAGAACCAAAACGCCGACGACCGCTCGTTTGTTCAACATCAGGCCCTCCTCTTGGGGTTTTGTTTTTCGCCCAAATAGCTCTTCTGGATCACATCCGATTCCAGCAGTTCCATGGACTTCCCATGGCGCCGGATTTGGCCCAATTCCATCACGTACGCCCGCTGGGTAACCTTCAAGGCCTTGTGCACGTTCTGCTCGATCAACAGAATGGATATCCCCTCCCGGTGCAGTTCCTTGATGATTTTCATGATTTCGTTCACCAGAAACGGGGCCAGGCCCATCGAGGGTTCATCCAGCAGCAGCAGTTTCGGCCGGCTCATCAGGCCTCGGGCAATGGCCAGCATCTGCTGTTCCCCGCCGCTCAAGGTGCCGGCCAACTGCGCATGCCGTTCCCCTAAAATCGGGAACATGGCCAGATATTTCTCGATGTCGTTTTTCACGCCCGCCTTGTCCTGACGGAGAAAGGCGCCCATTTCCAGGTTGACCAGCACCGTGGACCGGGCGAAAACGTTCCGCCCTTCCGGCACATGGGAAATGCCGGCGCCCACGATTTTTTCGGCCGGATAGCGGGTGATGTCGGCGTTATCGAACCGCACGGTTCCGGCGCTGGCTTTAATGAGGCCTGAAATCGTTTTAAGAAGGGTGGTTTTGCCCGCGCCGTTGGCTCCGAGAACGGCCACCAGTTCCCCTTTTCCGACCTCGATGGATATCTGGTGGAGCACCTTGATGTTGCCGTATCCAGCCACCAGGGATTCGACTTTCAGCATCAGATGTCGTCCTCTTTCCCCAGGTAAATGTCCTGAACCTCCGGGTCGTTCTGAATCTGTTCCGGCGGACCATCCTTGAACTTTCTTCCGGCGTCCAGAACCACGATGCGGTCCGCCAGGGACATGATGAAGGGCATGTTGTGTTCGATGATGAGGATCGTGTGGCCTTTGGCGCGGAGTTCCCGGATGAAATCCGCCAGCGTGTCCATTTCGTTGGGGTTCATCCCGGCGCAGGGTTCATCGAGCATCAACAGGCGGGGGTTGGAGGCCAGGGCCCGGCAGATTTCCAAAAGACGCTGCTCGCCGTAGGGCAGGCTTTTGGCCAGTTCATCACGCCGATCGGCCAGGTTGGCCATTTTCAACAGCCCTAGAGCCTTTTTTTCGGCGGCCTTTTCCCTTTTTCTGGCGGCCAGCGGAGTGAGGAACAGGTGATACAGCCGGTTTTGGATTTGGGTGTGCTGGCCGATCAGGATGTTGACCAGTACGGAGACGTTGGAAAAAACCCTCAGGTTCTGGAAGGTCCGGGCTATGCCCCGGCGCGTCACCTGGTGGGCCGGAAGGCCGGTGATATCGTGGCCGCCGAAGCGGATCGCGCCCTGATCGGGACGGTAGATCCCGGTGAGCAGGTTAATGAAGGTGGATTTGCCGGAACCGTTCGGACCGATGACCCCCAGGATGTCCCCCTCCTCCAGATCGAGGGTGATATCGTTGATGGCCATGACTCCGCCGAAGGACTTCACCAGATTTCGTGTTTCTAGCAACCCCATGGGACGCTCCTGTCCGCCATCAGTCTTTGAAGGCCGAGGAACCGAAGATGCCCTGGGGCCGGAACAAGAGCACCAGCATCATGATGCCGCCAATGATCAACATCCGGTATTCGGCCAGAGACCTGAACATTTCGGTGGCCAGGGTCATAATCAGCACTCCGGCCAGAGGCGCCCACAAATTCCCCATCCCCCCGACGATGACCATGATGATCATCAGGCAGGATTCCTCGAGCCTGAAATTGGACGGAGTGACCGTGGTCTGGTATACGGCCAGAAAACTGCCGGCCACGGCGGCGAAAAAGGACCCGATGGTAAAGGCCATGATGATATACCAGGGCGTGTTGATACCCATGGACTTGGCCGCCAGTTCATCTTCCCGGATGGCGATGAGGGCCCGGCCGATCCGGGATTGAACGATGATGGTCAGGCAGACGAAGGTGATCGCGAGGAGGATCAGGCCCAGATAATAGAACTGGGTTTCCGTGCGGATCGGCATCCCGAAGACTTTGGGAATCGGTATGCCCACGATCCCCATGGCCCCCCCCGTGAACCCGATCCAGGCCTGAGCGATCAAGCGAAAGATTTCCCCAAAGGCGATGGTCAACAGAGTGAAATAGTCGCCGCGGACCTTGCTGGCCGGAATACCCAAAAACAAGGAGAACACCAGGGCCAGCATGGCCGAAGCCAACATGGCGGGCAGGAAGCCGACATGGTACCGGGTCATCAAAATGGCCGTGGTGTACGCGCCGATGCCGTAAAACGCGGCGTGGCCCAGGGACAAAAGGCCGGTGAAGCCCAGGATCAGGTTCAGGCTCAAGCACAAAATGGAATAAATGATCAAGAAATTGAGAAGCCCCAGCCAGTACGTGTTGGTCACCACTTGGGGCAGAACCAAGGCGATGACAAGAGCCGCGGAAAGGCCAACGACCTTTTTCTTGATCGTTCCGTTGGATCGCGGTTTGGACCGCGCCGATAAAACGGCGTGGACCTCTGCTTCATGAACGGTTCCCTCGGGCATGCGGTTCCCTATACCTTTCCCTGTTCGACTTTTCCCATGATTCCCGTGGGCTTGATCAGAAGAATGGCGATGAGGATCAGGAAGGTGATGGGGTCCCTGAAGGTGCTCGAGACATACACGCTGATGATGTTTTCGGAAATGCCAAGAATCATGCCCCCGATCATGGCCCCGCCCAGGCTGCCAATGCCCCCGATCACGGCGGCGGTAAAGGCGATCACGGTACCCCTGAATCCCATGCCCAGCGAAACGGCGCCGTACGAGGAGGAATAAAGCACCCCGCCGATAACCCCCAAAACTCCGCCAAGAAAATACACCGTGGACATGGTCCGGTTGATCGGAATGCCCATCAGGCTCGAAGTGGAAATATCTTCGGAAACGCACAGGATGGCTTTGCCCATTTTGTGCCGTTTAAGGAAAATATTAAAGACCGCGATGACGCCCACGGCAATGACCAGGGTGACCAGATGCGTCAGCGATACGGCATGACCCATCACCATCAACTGCTTGGAGGGAAAGAGGGAAGGAAAAGGGAGGACCTGGTTTCCCCAGCGGAGTTCCGAAAGGTTCTGGATAACGTAGGCCGCGCCCAGGGCGGTGATCATGGAAATCATCCGGTGTTGGGCGGCCCGAAGGCGGCGGTAGGCCACGATCTCCACCAGGGCGGCCAACAATCCACCCGCGACCGCGGCCAGGAGGATGGCCAGCGCCGGATGCCATTGATTTTTGGCCAGCAGGGTGTAGGTCATGAGCGTGCCGAAAATGTACACGTCGCCGTGGGCGAAGTTCATCAGCTTCAGCACCCCATACACCATGCTGTACCCAATGGTGATCAGGGTGTAAATCGCCCCCACCATGACCCCGATCATCAACACTTCATACAGCATGCGAACGCTCCTTTACGGCCGGAACAGCTTAATGATCCGTTTTAGGCCCTTCCCGCATAACCGAACCACGGAAGCCCGAACCGGTTCCGTTCCCGGTTCCGCGTGGAAGGGGCTCACATGAACCCGGTGTAGGGACGGCGCACCAGGGTCTGGTGCACGTATTCGATCATGGTGACGAAGTCGAACACCGGCCGCCCCGTGGCCGCCTGAACGGCATGGGCATAGGGCGGCAGGTCGCTGCATTCCAGCAGAATGGAGCCGACCTCGGGGTTTTGGCGGACCAGGTCCACGGCCACCCCAACCGCTTCGGCCTCGATCCGCGACGAATCCAGCGTCCCCTTTTCCTCCAGCACCGATTCCCGGAATTCCTTTTGGGTTTCCATGCCCGCGATCACCAGGCGAATGGACGAATCAATCCCCACGTTTTCGAAATGCCTGGGCGTCAGGCAGGTGGAATTGGCCGTGATGATCCCGACCGGCCTTCCGGCGGTGATCCGGTGCATGAACGGCGCCTGCAACAGGCTGCTCAGGAAAACCGGGATGTCCACGGCGGCGGCGACTTCTTTTTGAAAGAGCGCCATGAAGCCGCAGGCGCCGGTGATCGCCTTCACACCCCGATCCCGAAGCCGGACGGCGGCTTCGACGAAGGGCGCGGCCAAGGTGGGGTCGGCTTGGTTCAAAAGCCGGTCAATGGACGCGTTTTGGACTTCCTGGTAGCGGACCGGGAACGGAAACGTCGAGGCGTTGCCTACGTTTCCGGGCACGCACGGATAGGCCGCGTCCAGGATCAGGATGCCGATGGATTCGCCGTACCAGGATTGAGTTTTTTGGTGGACGGTATACACGGTCATGTCGCTGTCCTTCGAGTCACGGTGCGGCTCGGATGATTCGACGAGGCATGTGGGTTATTTTTTGCGTGTCAATTGTTCATCCAATAAATACCAGTGGTAAAAATTGATGTCAATAAAAATTTATCATAAGTCTATTAAAAGGATTATTGTTTTTTTTCAACTACATAACAAAAACAAGCCTCGCCCCAAATGGCCGCGGGTCCAAAAGCGGACCCCGGGGTTACAGGACGAAGGGGAACTGGGCGTATTTATATAAAGGTTATATGAATCGAAAAATCGGACCGGAAACTAGTTTTCTTTTTCCTTGAGGGGAAAGACGGCCGCTTCCGGGGCGGTGGAGTGGCCGAAATACTTGGACCGGATCCGTTCGAAATGGCTGACCAAAGCGTTCCGGCGCATGGATTCGGTCCGGGCCGGGTTATAGGCCTTCCAGGCCGCGATGGTCGCCAGAATCTCGTCGTGCAAGGCCCGAACCTCTTCCACCCATGGGCCTCGGGACAGGGTGACAAGCCAGAGCCTCAACGTTTGATGGTAGAGCTGGTTGGACATATCCCGAAGGACCGGGTTGTCCGCCGCCGCGAACAGGATGTCCCGGAATTCGATGTCGATATCCACCAAGTCGCGAATCCGCCGGTGGTCATGCAACGGAGCGCATTTTGCGGCCAAGGCTTCCATCCGGGCCAGATGTTCGGGCGTGAACTGAATCGTGGACAGCCGCCCCAAAAGCCCTTCGACCTCGAATCGAATCTGATAGGTATGCATCATTTTCGGGAATTCGATTTCCGACACCATGGTTCCGGTACGGGGGAGAATCCGGACCAGCCCGTCCCATTCCAGCCGGCTGAAAACCTCCCGGAGAGGCGTCCGGCTGACTCCAAATTCATCGGCAAGCACTTTTTCATTAAGAATTTGGCCGGGTTCGTACTCCAGAAACAGAATGCGTTGGGTGAGAAGTTGATAAATTTCCTTGTTCATGCCCCCGACACCTCGAAAGAATTTAAAAGGATAATACCATTTCACTTTACAAATACCAATAGTATTCCAGCGGCGTATGGCTCCGGTAAGAGGGATGGGGGCGGCGCGGCGGCGCCGTTCAAACCATTCAGGAGGAAGAACCCGCCGCCGGCCCCAATTCGGGCTTGAACCGAATGGGGCCCTCCACGACGGGCCGGCCCAGCCGCTTGGCCACCGCCCCCAGCAGCCCTTTGAAGAGCCAAACGTGAAAGGGTAAAAGGGCGTACCAGTACCACAGGCCCCACAACCCCAACGGCCGGAACCGAACGATCATATCGACCTCCGTTACCGGACCGGCCGTTTCCTTTAACCGGACATCCAGGACCATTTCCCCGGGCGCCTTTAGTTCCGCCATCAGCAAAAGCCGCCGGGCGGGTTTGACTTCCAGCACCCGCCAGAAATCCAAAAAATCCCCCACCACCAGGTCGGTGGCGTGCCGCCGGCCCCGCCGCCAGCCCACGCCGCCGGCCATCCGGTCCAT
>JAGVGV010000668.1 GCA_020056895.1 Deltaproteobacteria bacterium | reverse complement strand
GGCCGCCGGATCGGCGAAGATACGGCCCAAAGCGATAAATGGCAGGACGAACCGGAAGCGGGCGAGCGCGGGGACCGGGACGGATAGCCAGGAGGGATCGAGAGGGTCGGGGAGCCGGTTTCCACCGGCCGGAACCCACGGTCCCCAGTTATGACGTCTGAACGCTGGCCCCGGAAAAATCGAACCGGTATTCCCGCCGGCATTCCCCGGTTTTCAGCTTCAGGCAGCCATGAACCTCCGGCGTGGCCGTCCATTTCATCCCCAAGGCCGCCAGCCAGCCGTCCACTCGTTCGTAAATGCCGCACTCATACCGGTCCGCCACGCCCAGCCGGGTCATCCCTTCCAAGGCGAAGCAACGGTCCATCCGCCAGAGAATCGTGTCCGTTCCCGCCGGCTCCCAATGAAATTCCATGAATTCGGCCTTCAGCACGCCCAAGGCCTGGGACAGAAAGGCCGTCAGGTCGTCGAAGGTCTGTATCTCCTCACAGCCATAGGCCTTCCGGACCCGGCCGATCTCCAAAGGCGCCATCATCCGGATGGCCCCCTTGTTCAACCGGTTGGCCGATTCGATCCCATGAGTCATCAACACCTGGGCGAACCACAGGCCGTCGTGGGTCATCCAACCTTTGTGGATCAGTTCCCGGAGCTCCTGTTCCGATGGCGATTTCATGATTGTCCTCCGAGGGGAAGGTTACGGGTTGAAGGCCGCCGCCAGAATCCGGCCGATCACGTCTTCCGGAGTCAGGCCGGCCCGGCCGGCCGCGGCCATGAAGCCGGCGTCCGAAGCGATGCAGGGATTCACGTTGATTTCAAGGATGTAGGGCCGGCCTTCCGTGTCCACCCGGAAATCCACTCGGACCCATCCGCCCAGGCCGAAGAGGTCCCAGGCGGCGAGGCTAAGGCGGGAAAGCCGGTCGAGCAGCCCGGCGTCGTGGGCCGGGAAATCGAAAACCCGGGGGGTGTGGTGGTATTCGTAGCAGTCCGGCCGCCATTTGGCCCGGTACCCCACCACCTTCAGCTTGTCCGGGCCGTACCCTTCGAAATGAATCTCGGCGTGCGGCAGTACGGTGGGGCCATCCGGGCCGGCCAACAGGCTGATGTTGAATTCCCGGCCGTCGATGTACTCTTCGGCGAACCATTGGCCGCCATGGTCCTTGGATCGTTTGTCCAGAGCCTGGGCCAGCCGGGCCCGGTCCGCGTTCCGGAGCACCGAATCTTCATCCAGGTGATGCGACGCATGTTCCCACAAGGATTTGACGATCCAATCGCCCCCAAGGGTTTCCGGCCACCAGGCCGGATCGCCGGCCGCCCAATCCGGCGTGGCCAGGCCGGCGGCCCTTAGAATTTTCTTGGCCAGAATTTTGTGGGTGGTCAGGGCCAGGGCCTTGGCCGACCCGCCGGCCTGAGGGACGCCCAAACGGCGCATGAACAAAGGCACCAGATGGATCAGGCGGCCGCCGGACCGGATGGTTTCCACCAGGTTGAAAGCCGCGTCCGGGGCCAGGGATTGGACGCGAGCGGCCGCTTGGGCGAAACGATCGGGCAGGGGAAGAAGGGCCGGATCGTGCCCCAGGTTCTTCAGCGTTCGGGCCACTTCCCGGGCCTGGACCAAGTTGTCCTGTTGTTCCGGCGGGGCGTTCGGCGGGACGATATCGTGGAGAACGGCGATCTTCACGGCATTAAAAACACGGTCTAGGCCGGAACGGTCCCGGCGCCGGTTTTAGCGGCCGGCCGGTCGAAGTCCGGAACCTTGGGCGTGGTTCGAGCGCGTTCCAGCGTCTGCGTAACAATGGCCTCGATGAGGGTCTGGTATGGAATCCCGGCCAGATTGCAGATGATGGGCAGGTCCGAATGTTCCGGATGGAGCCCGGCCAGGGGATTCACCTCGAGGAAATGGGGCGTACCGTCCGCCGCCAGCCTCAGGTCCACCCGGCCGGCGTCGCGGCATTCCAATGCCCGCCAGGCGGCCAGAGCGGTCCGGACGCAGGCCGGTCCGGGGTCGCCCTGAACCAGTTCGTACCGGACCCGGTCTTCGCACTTTTCCTTGTTTTCAAAAGAATAGGCGTGGGCCTCGGCGTTGTCCAGGAGCACCACTTCCATCACGCCCAGGGATCGGGCCTGATCCCCCCGGCCCACGATGCCCACCGTGAATTCCCGGCCCGGTAAGTACGTTTCCACCAGCACCGGCTGGTGGTACCGATCCAAAAGCCGCCGGACCACCCGGTCAAGCTGGTCCGGAGTATCGATTTTGGATTCCGGATTGATGCCCTTGCCCGTGCCTTCGGCCACGGGTTTGGCGAACAGGGGATAGGGAAGATCGATGGCGGAAATCCTGTCCGGGGCGTCGACCACCACGAAGTCCGGAGTGGCCACGCCCTGGTCCCGGACCACGCTTTTGGCCAGGCCCTTGTGCAGGGTCAGCGCCATGACCAGGGGATCGGAAAACGTACAGGGGATGCCATACGCTTCCAAAAGGGCCGGAACCTGGGCTTCGCGGCCGATGCCGCCCAGGCCTTCGGCGATGTTGAAAACCATGTCCCAGCGGTCGCCCCGGACCAAGCGGGCCGCCAGCCGGCGGACGTGGCCGATCCGGTCGGTCGTAAAGCCCATTTTTTGAAGCGCTTCTTCAAGGGCTTCAATGGTTCTACGGCCGTCGAATTCCGCCACGTCCTCCAGGCTGAAGCCGCTTTCGAGGTATTCGTCCCTCAGGTCGTACGTCAAACCGACGATCATGGGTTTTTCTGGTTCCTTCCTCGACCGTGGTCCAGGGTCAATGGACCACGGGGTCCTTGTCGGAAGCCGGGTCCGGGTAGGCGAAGGTGAGGCCTTCGTAGTTCCGGAGCACCAGGTTGTCCCCCCGATGGCCCAGCATGGTTTCGGGATACACCGCGATCTTGCCGCCGCCGCCGGGGGCGTCGATGACATACGTGGGCACGGCGTACCCGGTGGTGTGGCCCCGAAGGCCCTGAATGATTTCCAGGCCCTTGGCCACGGTGGTTCGAAAATGCGCCGAACCCTTGATCGGGTCGCACTGATACAAATAGTACGGCCGGACCCGATTCTTCAGCAGGCCATGGAACAGGGCCTTGAGGGTGGCCACGTCATCGTTCACGCCTTTTAAAAGCACGGTCTGGCTGCCCAGGGGAATCCCGCCGTCCGCCAGCCGCTCGCAAGCGATTCTGGCTTCGGGGGTCAGTTCCCCGGGATGCGTGAAGTGAAGGCTCAGGAACAGCGGATGATACCGCCGAAGCATCCGGACCAGGGATTCGGTGATCCGCTGCGGCAATACCGCCGGCGTCTTTGTCCCGATCCGAACCAGTTCCACGTGGTCGATCCTTCTAAGGCGCGAAAGGATCCATTCCAGCCGTTCGTCCGTGAGCAGTAACGGATCACCGCCTGAAATCAGAACGTCCCGCACTTCCTCGTGGTTCCGGATGTAATCGAATGCCCGTTCCAACCGGTTCCGGTCGTACCGGCAGTCGTCCCGCCGGCCCGCCACCATCCGGTGCCGCGTGCAATACCGGCAATACACGGAACAGGACCCCGTGGCCAACAGGAGCACCCGGTCCGGGTACCGATGCACCAGGCCCGGAACCTTGCTGTCGCCGTCCTCGTTGAGCGGATCCTCGGCTTCGCCCGGCCCGAGCAGTTCCTCGGCCGCGGTGGGAATCACGCACCGCCGGAGGGGCTGGGCCGGGTCATCCGGATCGATCAGGCTCATGTAGTACGGCGTGATGCTCAAGGGGAGCTTCCGGGTGGCCTTTTGGAACGCCTCCCGCTCGTCGGTCGAAAGCCGCACCAGCCGGGACAGGCCCGCCAGACCGGTGATCCGGTTCTTGAGCTGCCAGGTCCAATCGTTCCATTGATCGTCGGTCACGTTCGGGAAGTTCCGCTCCCGAAAGCGAACGGTCAACGGGTTGGAAAACGCTCCGTTGGCCAGCGGGCCCCAGGAAACCCCAAGGCCAAAAGGCTGGAACGCCGGGGAAAAATTGGGATTAGGGAGGTGGGGGTCCTCCGCCTGGCCGCTTTCGGTTTCGGACAAGCGGGGTGAGTCCTGAGCCTGGGTGGCGTCCATGGTCGGGCCGGCGGCCCCTTTGGTTCGTTTCATCCTCGTTGCCTGCCATCTCCTCCGGGCGTCCTTACCGGAAGCCCAGGTAATCTCGTTTCATGACGAACGGATCCTTTCCGGGTTCCACCCAAGAAGGTACCGGGCGCTTTCAGGCTCCGGCCCCCGGGGAACCACACTCCCATGGGTCCAGGAAATCATCATACGGAACGCATCGGTTCCTTGCCTCCGTGATCCTTCGATGATGTGAAGGTCCCCAGTTGAACGAGGCGATTTTCGCGCCCCGGCTTTCTCCGGCTTCCGGCTTGCCTCGAGCCGACCGGTAAAGCCCCCCTGCAATCAACGCGCCCGCATGGAAAAAGTTCCAAACCCGAGCGCCGTTCCCTTACGGCATTTCCTCGGCCTTGTCAACGACCAACCACTGGCGGCCGTCCCGGCCCCGCTCCAACGTCCCGGCAACCCTCGCCGGACGGCCCTCGAGCGTCTCGTCGATTCCGTCCAGGTAATAGCATCCCGAATCCGTCACCAGGCAAAACAGGTTGTCCTGAAGCTGAACCCAGCCCGTTACTTCCACCGGCTCTTCGGCCCGGGCTCCCCCGGCCGGTAACGCCAGCGCCAAGCCAAGCCCCAGCATCACCGCCCAGCATCCTTTCAACCATCTTGGCCTGGATCGAACCATGCGCCTCCCCTTTGGCGACGGGTTCAGCGATCCTCGTTCGGCTCCCGGGACTCGTTGCTGGGTCCCGCTTCGGAATCCACCGGCCGGAACCGTTCCACGCGGATGGTCTCGCCCTGGCGAGTGGGCCGGGTGAGCCGTCCCACCACTTCCACTTCCCGCTGGGCGAACCGGATCAGGTCCTGGCCTTCGGGCGTATCGGCCACCAGGTATTCGGTTTCATCGAACGCCGCGATGCGCACCCGTTGAATCCGACCATCCTGGTCCCATTCGGCCGGAATGACCAGCCCCCGGATCACCAGTTTTTTTCGAGCCATGCCACCATCCACGCACGCGGGGAACGAAAAAGGATTCCCCCGGCCTGCCCGCGCATTAACAATATTCATGCCAACATATATTTCACGTTGTATTTCAGTAAGATGGACGAATCGATGATATCCTTGGCGGAACGAGGATTGCCTGTCTGGGGAGCGGAACGGTTTCCACCAGGCCGTCTGAAGCCGGTTTTTCTCTATAACAATTTGAAATTAATACATAAATATAATTTCAGGAAATTCAATTTCATATAATGGAAGATTCAGGAAATGATATTTCCTATTTTGAAAATATCGGAAGCCTGGGGACCGAATCTATTTGAATTCCTCTTTTCTCAATCCGTACCGGGCCATCAGATTATGCAGCTGCCGGGGCGTGATCCCGGCCACGGCGGCGGTCTGATCGACCCGTCCCCGCTTCATGGCCAGGATTTCCCTCAAGTACTTCCGTTCCACCTGTTCGATGGCCGTCCGCCGGACGTCTTCCAGGGAGGGGATTTCGTCCGACGGCCGGAATTCGCTTACCGCGTCCAGAGCAAAGAGTTCGGCGGGAAAGCTTTCCGGTCCCAGCACGGCGCCGGCTTCCAGGATGTACGCCCGTTCGATCAGGTTTTCCAATTCACGAACGTTGCCCGGCCAGGCGTACCGGGGCAGCACTTCCATCACTTCGTCGGACACGGCCCGGATGTCCTTGGTATTGGTCCGGTTCAGGCGTTCCAGAAAGGTATCGACCAACAGGGGGATATCTTCGGCCCGTTCCCGCAAAGGCGGGACTTCAATGGGAAAAACGTTCAGGCGGTAATACAGGTCTTCGCGGAACCGGCCTTCCCGGCAAAGCTCCTTCAGGTCCAGGTTCGAAGCGGCCACCAGGCGGATGTCCACGTCGATCAGTTCCTCGCCGCCCAACCGGGTGAAGGACCGGTCCTGAATCACCTGGAGCAGTTTGACCTGGGCGGCCGGGGGAATGGTTCCGATTTCGTCCAGGAACAGCGTGCCG
>JAGVGV010000374.1 GCA_020056895.1 Deltaproteobacteria bacterium | reverse complement strand
TGAAAATCGGCCGCGCGGCGGCGTATGTGGCCAAAAAGGGCGCTTCGAGGCGGCACCGGATCGTCATTGGCAAGGATACCCGGCTGTCCGGGTACATGATCGAAAACGCCCTGGCCAGCGGCATTTGTTCCATGGGCGTGGACGTGCTTCTGGTGGGCCCTCTGCCCACTCCGGGCATCGCCTTCATTACCGCCAGCATGCGGGCCGACGCCGGCGTGGTGATTTCCGCCTCCCACAACCCCTTCCAGGACAACGGCATCAAGATTTTTTCGGGCGATGGGTTCAAGCTGCCGGACGAGGTGGAAACTCAGATCGAAGACCTGATTTTCGGCGAAGACCTGGACGCGCTCCGGCCCACGTTTGAGGCCGTGGGCAAGGCGGTCCGGATTGACGACGCCCGGGGGCGGTACATCGTTTTTCTTAAAAACACCTTCCCTCGCCAGCACACTCTGGAAGGCCTTAAGGTCGTGATCGACTGCGCCCACGGCGCGGCCTACAAGTGCGCGCCGGCCGTATTCGAGGAACTGGGCGCCGAAACCTTCCTGTTGGGCGTGAACCCGGACGGAAAAAACATCAATGCCGGCCGGGGATCGCTCCACCCCGAAGTGGCGGCGGCCCGAGTGCTGGAAACCGGAGCCGATCTGGGGATCGCCCTGGACGGCGACGCGGACCGGGTGATCTTCATCGATCATCAAGGCCGGGTCGTGGACGGCGACCGGATCATGGCCATCTGCGCCCAGGACCTGGCGGCCAGGGGGCAGTTGGCGAAAAACACCGTGGTGGCCACGGTGATGAGCAACATGGGTTTGGAAGTGGCCCTCAAACGGATGGGCCTAGGACTGGTGCGGACTCAGGTGGGCGACCGGTACGTGGTGGAACGGATGCGGGCCGACGGCTTCAACTTCGGCGGCGAACAATCGGGCCACATGATCTTTCTGGACCACAACACCACCGGCGACGGGATTCTGACCGCCCTTCAGGTCATGGCCGTGATGAAAAGCCAGGGCCGATCCTTGGCGGACTTGGCCCAGGTCATGGAAACTTATCCCCAGGTGCTGGTGAACGTGGCGGTTTCCCGCCGGGCGGACCTGAACGAATTTCCGGAAGTGCGCCGCCAAATGAAGGCGGTGGAAGAGACTTTGAGGGATAAAGGCCGGCTTCTGATCCGGTTTTCCGGAACCGAAGCCAAGGTGCGGGTAATGATCGAAGGCGAAAACGATCAACAGATCCGGGTCATGGCCCAGGAAACCGCGGACGTGATCGCCAAGGCGCTGGGGTGAAACATGCTATTGGCCATCGACGTGGGCAACACCAACATCGTGCTCGGGGCCATCGAGGGCCAAACCCTCCTGGCCACCTGGCGGCTTCGGACCGAACGAAACATTACCGTGGACGAACTGGGGCTTCTGGTCCGGGGCCTGTTTGAAACCCAGGACCTCCGGTTTTCCAACGTCCGGGACGTGATCGTTTCCTGCGTGGTCCCGCCCATGCTCAACACCATCGAGGAATTCAGCCAGAAATACGTGGGCCGCGAAGCCCTGGTGGTGGGACCGGGCATCAAGACCGGCATGCCCATTTACTACGACAACCCGAAAGAAGTGGGCGCCGACCGGATCGTCAACGCCGTGGCCGCGTACGAAAAGCACAAGCGGGCCATGGTCATCGTGGATTTCGGCACGGCCACCACCTTCGATTACGTCTCCGCCAAGGGCGAATACATGGGCGGAGCCATCGCGCCGGGGCTGTCCATTTCCGCCGAAGCCCTGTTCCAGAAGGCCAGCAAGCTGCCCCGAGTGGAGATTTTCGCCCGGCCGAAACGAACCGTGGCCAAGGACACCATCGGCTCGATGAACGCCGGCTTGGTTTACGGATACGTGGGGCTGGTGGACGGGCTGGTGAACCGGATCAAGGCCGAGGTGGGCACGGATATCATCGTCATCGCCACCGGCGGTCTGGCGCCCTTGATCGCTTCCGAATCGGCCGCCATCAACGAAGT
The DNA here is from genome assembly GCA_020056895.1 of Deltaproteobacteria bacterium. Taxonomy (GTDB): domain Bacteria; phylum Desulfobacterota; class Desulfarculia; order Adiutricales; family JAGVGV01; genus JAGVGV01. The sequence goes on along the minus strand of JAGVGV010000374.1, from coordinate 1,769 downwards.
GGACCCCGACCTGACCCTGGCCGGCCTCAGGATCATCTACGAACGGAACCGGCAGGTCCGTGACGGCGGCTGATCGGTTCCGGCCCCGGACCCGTTCCGGGGTTCGGTCCATCCCGCGACGGGTTTTGGGAACCGGCCGGTTCGCCTCGACCGGTTCCCGCCTGATCCTCCCCCCAAGAGTGCCATCGAACGGCACATTGGGTCTGTTCGCTCCGTCCGGTCCCTTTCCCGCCGACCGCTTCGAAGCCGGCTTGGCCCGTTTGGCGGCCATGGGGTTCGACATCCGGATTCCCCCCGAAATCTTTCTCCGCCAGGGATACCTGGCCGGACCCGACCCCGCCCGAATCCGGGTTTGGGCCGATCTTTCCGGTCAGAATGGGCTGGACGGGTTGATGGCCGCCCGGGGCGGGTACGGCGCCCTGCGGATTCTGGATCAGATTCCCACCCGGCCCCTTCGGGATCATCCCCGCCTGGTAATCGGCTTTTCCGATATCACCGCCCTGCTCCTCCACCTGTACCGAACGTTGGGCCTGGTCACCCTTCACGGTCCGGTGGTCACATCGCTGGCCGAAGCCGACCCGCTGACCCTGGATCATTTTTACCGCCTGATCACCGGAAAAAAGGTTTTTCCCCTGGCCCTGGATGATGCCGCCGTGCTGGTTCCCGGCCGAGCCGAAGGCCCTCTGGTGGGCGGGAACCTGACCCTGATCGTCCATCTGGCCGCCGCCCGCCGCCTCCCGAACCTCGATGGGAGCATCCTTTTTTTAGAGGACGTGGACGAAGCCCCGTACCGGCTGGACCGGCATCTGACCAGCCTGAAACTGGCCGGTCTGCTCGACCGGGTTCGAGGCGTGATTTTGGGCCAATTCGTCCGCTGCGGCGATCCGGACCAGGTCACCCGGCTGATGACCGACTTTTTCCAAGGATTTCCCGGCCCCGTGGTTCTGAACTTTCCCATCGGCCACGGCGAACGGAACCTGGCCCTGCCCATCGGCCCCCGAGCCGCCCTGGATACCCGGGCCGGTACTCTGGACCTGCTCGAACCCTGGCTGGCGGAATGATGCCTGGTCGCCGGTCAACGGGTTCGGGCCAAACGAGACTCGCCCCTACAACTACCTTTCACCGCGTTCTTTTCGCGTTCATTAAATGATGTCGGCCCATCATCCGAGCAACGGCCTCTGGCCCGATCCAACCCCGCTTTTGGAAACCCTGAACCGGGCCGCGGCCGGTGGAATTTTTCCCGGCGGAGTTTTGGGATTGTCCCTGGCCGGCCGGGACATGGTTCTCCCTTTCGGCCGGCTGCGGTACGACGGCCCCGTCCAGCCGGTAATGGCCGACACGGTGTACGATCTGGCTTCGCTCACCAAGGTCCTGGCCACCACGCTTTTGACCATGATCCTGGTGGATCAAGGACGCCTGAACCTGGACCAGCCTTTGGTAAAATGGTTTGGCGATGATGTTCCACCCGACAAAAAGGACATCAACATCCGGTTGATCCTGTCCCATGCCGCCGGTTTTCCCGCCTGGCAGCCATTGTACCGGTCTTTGGAAGGAAGGCCTCAAGGGGACCGGAGAAGGAGGACCGGCCGGATGATCCTGGAAGAACCGCTGGAATACCCGCCTGGCGAAAAATCCGTGTATTCGGACCTGGGGTTTATTCTGCTGGGATTGATCCTGGAACGGATCATGGGGGACCGGCTGGACCGGCTGTTTCGCGAATGGGTGGCTCGGCCCTTAGGCTTGACCCGGACCGGGTTCCGGCCGGACGA
>JAGVGV010000131.1 GCA_020056895.1 Deltaproteobacteria bacterium | reverse complement strand
CCCAATACCAGAATCACGGGGCCGAAGGCCATGACCACGGCCAACAGCCGTCCCAACCCGGGCGCGTTGTTTTGGGTATCCAAAAATTCGCGGCAAAACAGAAAGGCGAACCAAAACGCCATGCCCAGGGCCACCCAAAGAATCATCAACACCCGGCCGGGGCCGAAGTCGGCCGCCATGCGGAACGGCCCGAACAGACAGGCCAGATACACCAGCATGCTGGCCATGTACAGAACGTACCAAAGGTAGGTCCGGTCCCATAGGGTCAGAAAAATGAAAAAGTTGGCCAGGATCATACTCGCCAGAACGCCGAACAGCAGCCCGAAAAAAAACAGGTCTAAAAACGCGAACCGTTCGAAGGCTTCCGGCCGCCAAAGGCGGATGGGTACGTTCAGCAGCGCATGATTGCGGATGCGCAGGAAGATCGGCCGTTCAGGTGAATAACCGCTGGGAATCTGAAATAAAATGGTTCGGTATCGAAGGTCCTGCTCCCACGATCCGCGAAGGGCGCCGGCGGTTTTCACCTGGTACGTTCCGGGAAGGCCGCCTTCCAAAAACAGGTCCGCCTCGTCCAGGTTGGGGTTGGCCAGTTCGAGCCACCAGGCCGTGGGTCCGGCGGGCCGGCCTCGTTCCGTTGGCGCCGGATGGACTTTCAACCAAAAATAAGAGCGGCTGGGCAAGAGGGCCAGCACCGATCCTTCGTGGGGTTGAAACCGATGCCGGAGCGCGGCCGAGGCCACCTCATGAATGGTCAAAAGGCCTTTGGGGTCTTCAAACCATTCCAATCGCGGCGCCATGGGGCCGTCGGCGGACGCCGCCGCGATGGCGGCCTCCTGGCTCCAAACCGAGGGAACGGCCAGGGTCGCCATGAGGATCGCCCATAACATGATACGAATCGCGTGCCTCACGGGAATGGTCGTTCCTGTCATTCAGAATAAAGTGAACAAAGCGGCTCGATCCCGAACGGAACGGGGCGGCGTTTTTCGCTTGTTCGATCATACCAGGCTGGAGCGGCGGGCGCCAGCCGATCCGGTCCGCCGCGGTTGAAGACAACGGTATTATTTGGGTTTTAACAACCACGCGCTCAACACGGCCAGGAACTCCAAACGGGCATACGTTTCCACCCATGGGCTGTGACCGCATCGAGCGAACTCGCGATATTCAAGATGGGGTATATATCGGCTCAGAACATCCCGAGTCATGGGGCCGGGATGAGTGTCATAATCGCCATGGAGCATGAGGACCGGCGAGGTGATGGCCGCGAACGCGGCGGGATATAGCCCCTCATTTCGGCAGCGCATCCAGTCCCGCCAGGTCTCCAGGTGCGCCCGCATATCGAATGGTTCGCGTTCCACCTCGGGGCCCGCGCCGGGGACATAGGGAACCCGATGATAGGTGTCGGCCGCTTCGTGCCATTTCATACACCGCTCATCAGGGCTCAACATCAAGTCGGCGGCGAGTTCAGGGCGCCCCCGAAGGTAATCATCGATGCGCCGCGTACGTGTCTCAGCACATCGAAGACGAGAAGCTTCGTCGAAGGTCCCGCATCCCACAAGAGCTATGGGACCGATGCACTCCGCGTGAGCGGCCGCGAACGCCAAGGCGAGCATGGCGCCCCATGATTCTCCGACGAGGGCGGGCTTTTCCTCCGGGCAAAACGTTTGGATCAATGCATGAAGATCGGCCACGTGGCGGGCAACGGTCAGTGGGACATCGCCGCTGCCTCTTTGCCAAGGCTCCAGTACGTGGAAGGAATCGCCCAACGCCCGGGCCATGGGTCCGGGGCAGCCTACGGCGGCGGGACCACCATGGAGCACGATCACCGCCGCGCCTGAGGTTCCATAGGTTCTGACGCGAAGTCCGGCCATGATGTTCATTACAGTTCTCCATCCTTGCTCGGCAGGGTTCCTTTTCAGGGGATGAGTGCCCATTTACGGCAGCCGCCTCAGGCCCTTGTCGGATCGATTGAGCTCAATCGGCGCCGGCCTTTAATCCCAAATCATGCCGCTGACATGTACCGCGGTGTCGAACGGCTTGCCGCAACCCCTGGGTTTCCCGGTTTTGGGCCGGGCGTATCCTTCGATATGGCTGCAAGCTAAAACCGGGTATCCGTTTCGTGTTTCGCCGTGCATTTCGTGACCTCGTTACGAACCCATCTGCATGATTTGGGATTAAAACGGAATAGAGCGCGAAAAGCAAAACCCCCTGGGGGTGTCCCAAGGGGTTTTTATCGTTTTCGCCATGGTGGGCGATTGATGTTTTGGCTCCCCGGGACGGATTCGAACCGCCGACATGGTGGTTAACAGCCACCCGCTCTACCAGCTGAGCTACCGGGGACCAACAAGCGGTTTGTATAACTCAGATGACGGGGCCGAGTCAAATCTTTTTTTGGATTTTTCGCCTGCTTTCAGGGAAAGGGGGCGCCGGCGACCGATTTCGGGGCGCCGCGTAGCGCTTTCACCTTTCACGGAGTCTGATATCGGATGGCCGCCGGCTATTCCTCCGCCACGGGCCGCGCCGACCCGGCGGCGCCGGCCAACCGGTCCCGCCGAGCCTGGAGCCGGGCGCGGATGTATTCAACAACCGCCGGCATGATCGAAATCAGGACGATGGTGACGATCACCAGGGAAAAATTTTTCTTGATGAACGGCAGGCTGCCGAAATAATACCCGGCCAGGACCATGATGGACGTCCACAACAACCCGCCCGCGATATTGTATAAGAGAAACCGGCCGTACGACATGGCTCCGATCCCCGCCACGAACGGCGCGAACGTCCGGATAATGGGCATGAACCGGGCCAGGATGATCGTTTTACCGCCGTATTTTTCAAAAAAATAGTGGGTCCGGTCCAGGTGCTCCCGCTTGAACCAACGGTTCGATTCGCTCTTGAACACCCGGGGCCCAATTTTCTGGCCGATCCAATAGTTTACCGTGTCGCCGCCGATGGCCGCCACGCTCAGAAGCAACAGCAGCCACCAAGGGTCCAAGGCCCCCAGCGAGGCGATGGTTCCGGCGGCGAAGAGCAGGGAATCCCCCGGCAATATGGGCGTGACCACCAAACCGGTTTCGCAAAACACAATCAGAAACAAAATCCCATAGGTCAACCCGCCGTACTGACCCACGATCTCGGTCAGGTGCCGGTCCAGGTGCAAAACGAAATCGATGAACCACAAAACCCATTCCATTGGGCAACTCCTCCCGGGGCGCGATCCCTCGTCCGCCCGGCCGGGCCTTTGTATCATTCCCTCCGGTCCGGGGGAACACTATTTTTTTTCCAAAAACCACCCGGGTTCCGCTACCCTGTCGGCACGATCCAAACGGTTTATCAGCGGGCTGAAACCCCGGCCCATCCCCGGTGGAAAAGGAGAAAAACCATGGTGGATTCCAGGTTGATGGCTCCCTGCGGCTTGTACTGCGGTGTTTGCGGCGTATATATCGCCCATCGGGACGACAACCGGAAATTCAAGGAGCGGCTGGCCGCCGTGTATGGCTGCCGGACCGAAGAAATCGCCTGCCACGGCTGCCAAAGCGATCTTCGGCCGCCCTTCTGCCAGGCTTGCCATTACCGGGACTGCGTCCAGAGCAAAGGATACCAGGGCTGCCATGAGTGCGCCGATTTTCCCTGCGCCCTCATCGACGCCTTCCCCATTGAAGTGGGAAAAAAGGTGATCCTGAGGGCCATCCCGGCTTGGCGGGCTCTGGGAACCGAAGCCTTCGTCGCCCAAGAGGAACGCCGGTACACCTGCCCATCCTGCGGTTTGGCTCTTTTTCGCGGCGCCAAGTCCTGCCGCCAGTGCAAAACCGCCGTGGACCTGGATGGGTGACGGTCCACCCGGCGCCCCCGGGACCCGGATGCCCAACGGTCCCGGAGGACCGCCGGGGAGGGTCGGGCTCGGGGCCTGGAACCCATTCCCTGGTTGGGAGATTGGCCAGCGAGACTTAAACTCCGGCCAGGTATTTGGTGATGGCTCCATCGTACGCGTGGGTCAGAGCATACACCTTTTTAGCCAGGCCGAACCGGGTTTCCAGCCGAGTGGCGCCCTCTTCGGCCTTCATTTCCTTGATTATCGACGGATAATCGGCCGGGTCCACCACCACGGTGACGGCCGAATAATTCTTGGCCGCCGCCCGCAGAAGCGCGGGGCCGCCAATATCGATGTTTTCAATGGCGTCTTCCAACGTGACCCCCGGCCGGGCCACGGTGGCTTCGAACGCATACAGGTTCACCGCCACCAGATCGATGGGTTCCAAGCCGTGCCGGGCCATCTGTTCCCCGTGGTCCGCCTTGTCCCGGCGGAACAGGATCCCCGCGTGAACCCGGGGGTGGAGCGTTTTCACCCGGCCTTCGAGCATTTCCGGAAAACCCGTGAATTCGGATACTTCGATCACGGGAACGCCGCCCTGGCGGAGCGCCTGGGCCGTGCCGCCGGTGGACAGAATCTCCACGCCCAATCCCGCCAGTTCACGGGCGAAATCCACCACGCCGGTTTTGTCGGTCACGCTGATGAGCGCCCGCCGGATTCGAGCCATGAAACCACCTCCAAAAAGGAAAAACGATAAAACGCCTCCGGGGCTGGTCCGGGCCGGAATCCGTCGCCGGGAACCGCCTCACGCCACGGAGCTTCCCCTTTATATGCGAAAGCACGACCCGGGATCAAATCCCAAAATACCCCTAAGGCCCTATCGCGTCCTCCAATCATTCCTTGATCCGCCGGCCAATCCCGTTGTAAGAACAATTCATAGGCGAAAACCAGTTATCGAAACCACGTTGGGAAGCATGCACTCGGCCATCAATGGAGGCGCCATGGGTATCGATCAGACGACAACGTTGGGGGACAAACGGATCGGTTGGGAATTGGGCACGGACCCCTTTGACCCGGAAAAACCTTCGCTGGTCCTGGTCCACGGGTCCGGAGGCTCCCGCGCATCGTGGACACGCCTGTACCCCCAGCTTGGGGACCGCATGAACGTTCTGGCCCTGGAACTGCCGGGCCACGGCCAATCGTCCGGCCCGCCCCTGGAAACCGTGGCCGAAGCCGCTGCTTTCGTGATGGAGGCCATAACGGCCAAAAACTTCCCCCGGCCGCCGTACTTGGGGGGGCACTCCCTGGGCGGCGCGGTGGCCATCGAAGCCGGGCTGGCCCGCCCGGACCTTTTTTCCGGGTTGATATTGCTGGGCTCGGGCGCCAAGCTGGCCGTCAATCCCGCCATTTTCGACGGTCTGTCCACCGATCCGGCCGGCACCCTGTCGCTGGTGGGGGTCTGGTCCTTCTTCAAAGAAGCCGACCCGGCGGTGGTGGCCGAAGT
>JAGVGV010000606.1 GCA_020056895.1 Deltaproteobacteria bacterium | reverse complement strand
TCCCGCCGGAGCCCGCGGGGGAGCCGCCACCATGGAAACATCGCGAAGGTTCCAACTATGAATGCCGTGGTTTTTCGGTCCGGAAAGGGCCTGGTTTACGAAAAGGTTCCCACGCCCCACCCTGAAGCTGATCAGGTTCTGATCCAGGTGGCCAACACGGGTTTTTGCGGGTCCGATCACAGCCTGGTGGAAAGCGGTTCGCTGCCCGATGGGTACATTCTGGGCCATGAAACCAGCGGGGTGGTCACCCAGGTGGGCGCCGCCGTGACGGGCGCCAGGGAAGGGGACCGGGTGATGATCCGGCCCACCTTTTGCCACCAGTGCCCCGACTGCCAGGCCGGCCGGCCCTATTTCTGCCAGGTGAACCGGCGGTCCATCGGCATCGGCGATCTGGGGGGCGGCTTCGCCGAATACATCGTGGCCTATCCGGGCATGCTGATTCCCATTCCACCCCCGGTGGATTCCCGCAACGCCGCCCTGGCCGAAGCCTTCGCCACGTCGCTTCACGCCATTGCCGTTTCCGGAGTCCACCAAGGGTCCGCCCTGGTGATCGGCGGCGGCCCCATCGGTCTGGCTCTGGTCCGCCTGCTTAAAATCCTGGGCTGGGGATCGGTGGTCCTGTCCGAACCCGTCGAAGAAAAAAGACGGCTGGGGGAGCGCTTCGGCGCCGACCAGGTGGTGGACCCCTTTCAGACGCCATTGGGCCTCAAGGCCTTTGAATGGACCGGCGGCCGCATGTTCGACGCGGTGTTCGAATGTTCGGGGGCCGGCGGAGCCATCCAATCCGGCCTCGATCTGGCCGGGCGGGGAGCTTCGGTGGTGGTGGTCAGCGTTCTCTGGCGGTCCGAAACCATCACTCCGGCCACGTTGACCTTCAAGGAAGCCCGGCTTACCGCTTCGTATTCCAATACTCATGAGGAAAACCGGCGGGTTCTGGACTGGATGGCCGAAGGGCGGCTGGATGGACACTCCCTGATTTCGGATCAGATTCCATTGGAAGACCTGCCTGGGGTGTATCGGGAACGGATTCATTCGGGGCGGAGCCTGAAGGTGATGCTGACCATCGGCCCGGAGTTCTAACGTCGCTTTATGGGTTTGTTTGGTTCGTGGGAACGGGGGGAGGCGAAAGGTGCCCCGCTTTTTCTTTGGTTGAGTATTCAATCAGGTCTAAAAAAACCGGAGAACCCCCTTGTTTTTTTATGAATGGTATTCCATAGTGGACCAGTTCGTCTCATTTCACCGCCAATCCAGGAACGTAATGCCTGTGTAACGCTCCAATGGAGATCCCTTGGGAGGAGCGATGGACGTGGGCGCCAAGAATGCACCCGGCGGCTTCCTGATCGTGGAAGATGAAGCTCTGATCGCCGCCGATCTCAAGGGACGATTGGAAGGCATGGGGTACCCGGTGGCCGCGGTGGTCCGGTCGGGTGAAGCCGCCGTCATCGCCGCTCAAGTCATTCATCCCTCCCTGGTCTGCATGGATATCCGCCTGCCAGGGCGCATCGACGGTATCGAAGCCGCCCGAGTCATCCGGGGCCGCGATCCCGTTCCCGTCCTTTTTCTCACCGCGTACACGGACGATCAGCTTCTTGAACGAGCCAAACTGGCCCAGCCCGCCGGGTACCTGGTCAAGCCCATCCATACCCACTCGCTCAAGGCCGGCGTGGAAATGGCTCTTCATTCCGGTAAAGCCGGGATAACTCTTCCCCCGGCCCGAAAAATTCCGGCCGACCGCCAGGCCTGGCGCCACAAGATTCTGGAAACCTCCGAAGAGGGCATCTGGGTTATCGACCCCCAGCGCCGTATCATTTTCGCCAACGAGAAAATGGCGGAGCTGCTGGAGGGGGAGGTGGCGGCGGTCCAGGGCCGGCCGGCCTTCGATTTTATTCTTCCCCGTGACCAGGAGGCCGCCCGCGCCATTCTGGACCGTCTTCAACCCAGCATTTTCGAAACCAGGCTCCAGACCCTTTCGGGCCGGAAAAAATGGACCCAGGTGGCGATCACCCCCCTGTTTTCCCAAGGTCAATACCAGGGGTACATGGGGCTGGTCACCGATGTCACCCAGCGGCGGATGGCCGGGCGGCTCAGCCGGACCATGATCAACCGGAGCCGCTACGGGTATTGGCTGGTGGATGCCGAGGGACGGATTATCGAAGTGAACCGCGCCTTTGGCCGCATGGTGGGCTGGGGTCGGGAGGAACTGGTGGGCCGCTGGATTTGGGAGATCGAACAGCCTGATCCCCCTGAAAACATCATTCGGCAATTGAGCGGTTTGAGGAAAACCGGTTCCGCCATTTACGAAACCCAGCTCCGGCGGAAAGACGGCACGCTTTTACCCGTGGAAGCCAGCGCCAATTATTTGGTCAATGGCGAAGAATACGTTTTCGCTTTTTTCAGGGATATTTCCGATCACCGGCGAATGCTGGCCGATCTGGTCCGGGCCAAAGCCGAAGCGGACAAGGCCAACCAAGCCAAAAGCGCCCTGATGGCCAGCGTCAGCCATGAAATCCGTACGCCCATGACCGGCATTATCGGCATGACCGAACTGGTCCTGGACACCGACCTCACCGGCGAACAAAGGGAATACCTGACGTTGGCCAAGCATTCCGCCGAAGCCCTTTTGTCGCTGCTCAACGATATTCTCGATCTTTCCAAGGCCGAAGCCGATCGGCTGGATCTGGAACGGATCCGCTTCCGGTTGCGGGACGGCCTTTCCGAAGTCGTTCGAACCCTTGGGCCGCGAGCTCACGGCAAAGGACTGGACCTGTTATTTCACGTACATCCGGACGTCCCGGAGTTTTTGATCGGCGACCCCGGACGGCTCCGGCAGGTGGTGTACAACCTGGTCGGCAACGCCATCAAGTTCACCGAACACGGGGAAGTGGTATTAAACGTGGACCTTGGCCGCGATGATGGGCGCGAGGTTCAACTTGGTTTTCAAGTGAAGGATACGGGGCCGGGACTGACGCCGGACGAGATGGAACGGGTTTTCGAGCCTTTTTTTCAGGTTCGCCAGACTTGCGGGGAAACATCGGCCGGAACCGGTCTGGGGCTGGCCATATCCCAGGGGCTGATCCAGCGCATGGGGGGCCGGCTGGAGGTGGATTCCCATCCGGGTCAAGGCGCCACCTTTCGTTTCGCTTTGACCTTTCCCCGGGCCGAAGCGCCGGCCCGGACGATGAAGACCCCGGCCGAGGCCTTGGTACAGGGAAAAAGAGTGCTGGTGGTGGACGACAGCCCCACCAACCTGAAAATTCTGGAAGGCATGTTCCGGCATTGGAATATGGCCCCCACCAGCTTTAACGATGGCTCCTCGGCCCTGGAGGAACTGGCGCGGTCCGCTGATCGGGGCGCCCCTTATCATCTGGCCGTTCTGGATGTCAACATGCCCGTCATGAATGGATATGAACTGGCCCGGCGAATCCAAGGACGGTTCCCGGCCGGAAACGTGCCCATTATCATGCTCACGTCCACGGGCCAGCGGGGGGAAGCAGCCCGCTGCCGGGAAATGGGCTTGGCCGGATATCTGAACAAACCCTTCAAGGATACCGATCTTTTTCAGGTGGTTCGGTTGGCCCTGAATCCCGGATCCGCCGCCGGACCGACCTCCGAACTGATAACCCGCCACACCCTTCGGGAAGCCCGCCAAACGCTGTCTCTTTTGGTGGTGGAAGACAATCCCGTGAACGGCCTGTTGATCCAGCGTTTGGTGGAAAAGCAGGGCCACCGGGTTCATCTGGTGGATGGCGGACGGAAAGCTTTGGCCGCCCTGGATCGGGAATCCTTCGACTTGGTGTTCATGGATATTGAAATGCCGGATATGGATGGCCTGGAAACCACTCGGCGGATCCGGTTGGTGGAAAAGCCCGGAGATCGGCGGCTTCCCGTCGTGGCCCTAACCGCCCATGCCATGACCGGCGACCGGGAACGGTTTCTGGAAGCCGGCCTGGACGACTATCTGGCCAAACCCATCCAGTTGGAAGCCTTACGGAAAATTCTGGATCAGGCGGCGGCCCGAAAATATCCATGCGGCTGACGACCGGCGGCCAACGATCCCATATCCCTGTCATTATTTTGGGGTTAACTCAAGCTGAACCGTGCGGCCGGGCCTTGGGCAACCCGATTCGATCTTTCCTTTTGGGCCTTTCCCGGATGTTCCTTTTTATACCCTGGTCAGGTCCTCCACCAAATGAGCCGTAAAAATGATCCGGTCCACCAGGCTGTCGGCCAGGATGTATTCGTCCAGGGAATGGCCGTCGTTGCCCAAGGGGCCCAGGCCGTCTAGCACCGCCAGGCCCGCGTTGGCCAGAATGTTGGCGTCCGAAGCGCCCAGCCGGCGTTCTTCCGGGAGGTCCAGGCCGATTCTTCGGGCTGTTTTCCGGGCCCGTTCGTACAGCCGGACGATGTGTTCGGTCCGGGGCATGGCCGGCCGCCGGAGGCCGTTTTCCACTTCGGTTCGGACGCCCGGAGCCAACGTTTCCGCCAACCCTTTTTTCAACTGGGCCTCGGCCTGATTACCCAGGGCATCTTCCCAAAAGCGCATTTCGAACCAGGCCTGGGCATGATCCGGCACGATGTTGGTGGCGGTTCCGCCTTCGATCCGGCCCACGTTAGTGGTCAAGCCCCGTTCGGGGTCGTTGAGCGTTTCGATGGCGAGCACCCGGTGGGCCAGGTCCACCAGGGCGCTCCGCTTGCCTTCACTGGTGAATCCGGCGTGGCGGGCTTCACCCCAAACATCCAAACGGTACCGCCGCAGGCCTCGCCGAGCCGTCACCACGGCTCCGCCGGCGCCGCCGCTTTCGAAGACAAGCCCCGCTTGGGCTTCCCGGGCCAGAGCTTCCCAGACCGGCGTGGAATGGATCGATCCGATCTCTTCGTCGGCGTTGACCGCCAAAAGGATGGGCCGGCCGGTCTGTCGTCCCATC
>JAGVGV010000028.1 GCA_020056895.1 Deltaproteobacteria bacterium | reverse complement strand
GCGTCCGTGCCTTTGCCCAGATCGTAACAGGTGGTGGAATCCAGGTTCACCAGCACCCCCCGGGCTCCGGTGGCCCGCATTTCCCGTTGGTGTTTGGAGAAAAAGGCCTCGCAGCAGGACCCCAGAAAGCACCCATCGGGATTGGACCGGATCCGGTCCAGAACCTCCATCAGATGTTCGAAGCTTTGGATGGAAAACGGTTCCATCCCTGCGGCCCGAGCCCAACCGTACAACCGGTCGAAATCGCATTCCCCGCACTGACCGCAATCCGGAACAAACCGAAACCCGCAGTCCATTTTTTTGGAGCAATAAGGCAGCAACAACCATTTCAGTTTTTGCCGGCCCAGGTCGGAAGGAGCCAGGTTGATCAAAAAAAGCTCGTTGATTTCATCCGGTTCCAGACCCATCCGGCCCAGCCCGATCCGTTCCGCCGTTTCGGCCAAGGCTTGGGCGATGTCGTCGTGAGACACGCCCAGGAACTCCCCGCCCGCCTGGTTCAACAAATCGAGCGCCGCCTGATGCACGGCCGAAGCTTCGGCGCGGACGCCTTTCAGGGACGCCTCCAGGTCTAAAACCAGCCGCTCGGGCCGTACGAAAAAGTCCCCGGTTATGAGCGTCTGGCGGATACGGCGTGCTCCGGGTTCCACCATCATTCGGAAACGAAAGGTCCCGCTTTCGGCCTGCCAGGTGGAAACGTATTCCGACGCCGGTTCGTGGTTGTTCCGGCGGCCATACACCCATTCGGGCGATGAATAATAACCTCGACGGCTGGCCAGGTGTTCGGCTTCCCGGTCCGTGAGCGGACCGGGTTCGATGACCAGGCCGAAATCGTTGGCGAAGGCTTGGATAAAAGCGGCTTTCACCGTGTCCAACGGCGGAGGCGGGTCCAGGAGTTCGTTCAGAAAACACACGCGCTGCCGGAGGGATTCGATTTCCCGTTTTTTCAGTTTTTCCACCGGAACCCGCAAGGATTTCAAAAACAGTTCGATTTCGTTTTCAATCAGCAGCGTGCCCTGGAACAGATACCCGCCGGTAACGGCCGCCCCGCCCGTACCGCTGATCTTGCGGCCGTCCACTTCAATGTCGTTGCGAGGCCGGTACTGAGCGGGAAGCCCTAAAAGAACCAGGGCCTGGGCGGCGGCCCGACCGATCCGGGCCAGGATGGCATCGAAGGACCCTTCGAATGGAACCGTGCCCGCCGGACCGATCAGTTCCCACCCCAAGGCCGACGACTGAAAATAGATGGCGCCGCCGCCCGTAATCCGGCGGCCTATATCGATCCCGTGGTCCCGGCAGAAATCCTCGCGAATCTCGCGGCTTATTTCCTGATGCCGGCCGACCAGGGCGGCGGGAGGCGAAAAGCGCAGAAAACGGAGCGTGGGACGGGATCGGCCGGCGGCGGCTTCTTCAAGCAGCACCTCGTCCAAGGCCATGTTTTCGGCGGCCGTCAACAGGCCGGTATCCAGAAGACGAAATGAAGCTCGGGTCATCATCGTTCAGGCCCCAGGCGTCGCGACCGGGTCCTTTCCTTAGGATGGAAAGACCTTAGCCTATACCGGTTGGGGGGTCCGGTTCAACCCGGAATTCGCCCAAAGGGTTCACGGCGGTTGGAAAAAAACGGCGGAATATCGTTCCACGGATTGAAAAAAATCGATGGAATAAAAAATTGAAAAAGTCCGGCGGTTGATTCGGAAGCTGAACGATGGGTTCGGATCAGACTTCGGTGGTCAAATGGTAGGCCAGATTGTCGAGCTTGATGGAAAAATCCACGTTTTCCACGCTGAAGCCCTTGGGTACCTGGATGTGGACCGGAGCGAAATTCAAAATGGCCCGCACGTTGGCTTCGATCAGGCGGTTGGCAACGTCCTGAGCCCGGCCGGCCGGAGTGGAAATGACTCCAATCTCGATATTCGCTTTTTCCTTGATCTCGCGCAGGCGGTCGATATGCTCGACCATCAACCCGGAAGGCAGCTTTTTACCCACTTTATGAATATCGTTGTCGAACGCGGCCACGAACCGGTATCCCTGGCGAATGAAATTGTCATGGGCGATCAGAGCGCTGCCCAGGTTGCCGATTCCCACCAGCCCAAGGTTCCATTCCTTGTTCAAGCCCAAAATTTTCTTGATTTCGAAAAGCAGATCCCGAACGTAATAGCCCACGCCTCGAACGCCGAATTCGCCGAAATAGGCCAGGTCTTTCCGAATCTGGGCGGAATTGACGCCGCAGCGTTCGGCCAGTTTTTCCGAGGAAACGACCTTGACATCCTCGCTTTCCAATTCCTCCAGGTTGCGGGAATAAAGGGAAAGCCGGGTGATGGTGGCCGCTGGAATCTTGGAAAACTTCATCGTCCGTCCTGGAACAAAAAGAGTAGGAATCCGTTCGCGTTGGAGTCCGTTATGTTCGGTAACTATTGTATTACCCCGTCGCGATCGCCCGGGGTCATCGTGGTTTGAAACGAAAACCTTGGAGGCCGGACCCAAGGTATTTGGAAACCGGCCTCCAAGAGTTCAAGGATATCCTTACATGCCCACCAGTTTCTGGATGGGACCGGACATCGGGTACGCGTACAGCAGGATGAGCGCCACGACCAGGGTGTAGATACAAAGAGATTCGATCAGAGCCAGACCGATGATCATGGTCACGGTGATCTTGCCGGAAGCTTCCGGATTGCGGGCGGTGCCTTCCACGGCGCCGCGAATGGCGATGCCCTGGGCGATGCCGGTGCCGATGGAAGCCAGCGCGATACCGAAGCCGGCGGCGGTGACGATGGCGGCGAAGACCTTAAGGCCTTCCACCTTGACCGCGGTTTCCACTTCCGAAGCCATGGCCACGGCGGCCAGGCCCAGAACCATTACGAGGGTGAGCAGCAGGATGGAAACGAACTTCTTCATGAACCTTTTCTCCTTTTCCCTTGGGATATGCCTTCTTCCGTTCACGGTTCCCCTTGTTGGGGGAACCGGTTTGCCTCGGATCTGGGGATCAGTGCGCCTCGTGGACCGCTCCGCCGATATACAGCATGGCCAGCAACGAGAAGATGAAAGCCTGGACGAAGCTGGTGAAAATGGCCAGACCCATCATGGGCAGAGGGGCCAGGAACTTGCCGGCCAGCATCATGAGGATGCCCACGACCAAATCCTCACCCATGATGTTGCCGAAGAGACGAAGGGTGAGCGAGAGCACACGGGCCAAGTGGCTGATGATTTCAATAGGGATCATCAACGGCGCCAGGGGCAGCATGGGGCCCATGAAATGCTTGACATACTTGAGCCCATGGTGCTTGACGCCCACGTAATGGGTGGCGCAAAAGGTCACCAGCGCGATGGACAGGGTGGTGTTGATGTTGGCCGTGGCGGAAAAAAGCCCCGGAACCAAGCCCATCAGGTTGCAGGTGAACACGTACAGGAAAATGGTGGCGAACAGCGGGAAATAGTGCCTCCCATGTTCGCCGACCATTTCCACCACGAAGTTCTCGATGGCGTCGATGACCACTTCCAGCACGTTCTGCATCTTACCCGGAACCAGCGTGACCGACTTGCCCGCCAGGTACCCGATGACGATCAGAAGAACCATGGCCAGCCAGGAATAGAGCACCTGGGGATAAGCGTGAACGAAATGGCTGAGCCCTGGAATCTTGTCCAGAATCACCACCAAAAACATCAACGGGTGTTCCATAACTGTCAGACCGCCTCCTTCAAAATGATCGTCCGATACAAAATCCGGCCGGCCAGGCGGGCCACGACCAGAAAAACCGCCGCAATGAATACGCTCAGGCCCAGAAGCAACCCCAGTTCGTTCACCAAGTGCCGCGAAATCAGCACGAAAAGGATCGCCGCCGTGGTCAGAAAGCAGAGGTAGAACTTGGGCAGAACCATTCGGGGCGTAATCCGGGGCCCCAGAGCCAGAGCCCGGACCACCGCCCGGTACAAAAGCGTGAGGTTCACCACCACCAGAAACCCGCCCACCAGCACGCCATGAGCGAATTCCATGGGCAGAAAAAACAAGGACGCCCCGGCCAAGGCAAGGTACAGCGCCCAGCCATTCACGGCCAGCCGGGTCACGATGTCCTTTTCCACCGAGCCATCCTTCATCCGTCGTTCCGTTTTTCCTTTTTTTCCGTCTCTTCTTCCCGGGACATTCGCTGAACCCTTTTGTAGATTACGAAAAGGTTCTTGAATCCGGCCACAATGCCCAAAACCAAAAAAATCAGCGTGCACCATGGACTCGTGCCCAGCCATTTATCCAGGTAATACCCGGCGGCCAGACCCATCACCGTAGCCAGAACCATGGCAATACCCATGGAACTGGCCATGCTGAGAAGTTGAATCGATTCCCTGGTGCTTTTCTTCACGCCGCGCCGCCTCCCCAAGATTCCCCGGAAGAGTCCGTCATCCCAGTGTTTCGGCGCTCGTGGAAGATGTCACACCCTCCCTAACATAGGGCCCGAACGTACGTCAACCAAAAATTGTGGTTCTTTTCACGAAATACACCCCGTATTGGGTCCATTCCGCGAACCCCCTTCATCTTGGGGTTGGTGACGAAAAAACCGGCCCGCCGCCCGATCCCGGGAAACCTTACAACCGGGAAAACACCGCTTCGGCCGCGGCCAATGTTTCATCCACATCCGCCGCCGTATGCGCTCCCGAGACCATGGCCGCTTCGAACTGACTGGGCGCCAGATACACCCCCCGTTCGCGCATGCCCCGATAAAACCGGGCGAATTTTTCCGTGTCGCTGGTCTTGGCCGAAGTGTAATCCGTGACCGGGCCGTTGGTGAAAAAAAGCGTGGCCATGGCGCCGACCCGGTTGCCGAAAGCGGCGTGGCCATGTTTTTTGGCCAGGGAAAGCAACCCATCGGCGAACCGGCGGCTCGTTTCTTCCAGCCGAACGTAAAAGTCGGGCGTGTTTTTCAAGATATCCAGCGTGGCCAAGCCGGCGGCCATGGCCAGGGGGTTCCCGGCCAGCGTTCCGGCCTGGTACACTCCGCCTTCGGGCGCCAGGTGAGCCATGATATCCTTCCGGCCGCCGAAAGCGCCCACCGGCAGGCCGCCGCCGATGATCTTGCCCAAACAGGTCAGGTCGGGCCGGATGCCGTACAAGGCCTGAGCTCCGCCCAAGGCCACCCGGAAGCCGGTGATGACTTCATCGAAGATCAACAGGGCTCCGT
>JAGVGV010000032.1 GCA_020056895.1 Deltaproteobacteria bacterium | reverse complement strand
CCCGTGGGCGGGGCCATTGCCCGGACGCTCAACCGGAATCGGGACGAACACGGCCTGCGCTGTATGGTTGAAATTACCGATGGCTCCTCGTACAACCTGGATGCCGTGGCCGCCGGACAGCTCCACTTGGGCCTTGTCCAATCCGATGGCCAATACCGGGCCGTTTCCGGGCTGGCCGAATGGGAAGGACGGGCCCGGAAGGACATCCGCCATCTGTTATCGCTCCACAACGAATATTTGACCATCGTCGCCGCCGAAGATACGGGCATCCGGACCCTGGCCGACCTTAGAGGGAAAAGGGTCAGCCTGGGCAGTCCCGGTTCCGGAACCCGGCGGCAGGCCATCGAGGTGTTGACTCATGCCGGCCTGGACCATCAATCCGATCTCCAGACCGTGTTTCTGGACCCTTCCGAGGCTCCCGGGCTGCTTCAGGAGGGCCAGATCGACGCCTTCTTCTTTACCGTGGGCCACCCCAACGGGGCCATTCTCGAAGCCTCTCTGGGGCCGCGGAAAATCCGGTTCCTACCCGTACCGCACCTGGACCGGATTCTGGAACGGTATCCCTTTTATTCGCGGCTTACACTCCCTACCCAGTTGTACCCCGGAGCCGTCCATTCTTCGGAACCCATCCAAACCGTCGGCGTGGTGACCACCCTTGTCGCTTCGGCTCAAATGCCCGAAGACCTGGCGTACCTCATCACCCGGGAATTGTTCGAACACCTCGACGACCTGAAAAAGCTCCATCCCACCCTCGCCGAGCTGGACCCCCGCCGGATGGTGCTGCCCCAGTCCGCGCCGTTCCACCCAGGCGCCCTTCGGTATTATCGCGAAACGGGTTTTGCCCAATGAGCCACGCCTCCCTTTGGTCCGGGGCCGGCTGGATGCCCCGGTGGGGCGGGCTTTTGGTTCTGATCCTGGGGCTGGCGCTGGTTTCGATTCCGGGTGCGGTGAACGCCCAAGGCCTTGCCAAGTCCGTTCAAAAAAACCAACAGCCACCGCCGCCGGCCGCCGGAACCAAAGGGGAACCGGCTCTGGTGGACGATGGGAGCGATGAACGGTACCGGGTGGTGGGGGATGGAACGGTGGTGGACCTTCAGGAACGGTTGATGTGGGCCCAAAACGACAACCAGGGGGACCTGGACTGGAACGCCGCCCGCGAATATTCCGCCTTGGGTCCGCCTGAAATCCTTGGAAAATTCAAGGACTGGCGGCTGCCCGCGATCCGGGAGCTGGCCGGACTGTTCCAGTGGGCCCAAACCCGTGAAACCGTGGAAAGCGACTGCGGCCGGATGGTCCGGACGCCCAAGGCTTTTCACCTGACCTGCGATTGGGTATGGACGAGCGAAAGCAAAGGCGCTCTGGCCTTGGCCTTCCATTTCGGCAAAGGGTACGTGCTGGAAGAAAAGAAAAATCAGCGGTCCGGATTTCGAACCCTGACCGTCCGGACCATGAGTCCGGAGGAACCCCTGCCGCTCCCTCCGACCGCCGGGACGGAGGAAAAACCCTCCGCCGGATCACCGGTTCCCGGCCGGCCGGGATCGACGAAGAAACCCCAAAAAACCGGCCGGTGACTTGGGGATGGGCTCTAAAAAGCTTTTCGAATCAGCTCCAAAAGGTCCCGTTCAAACGCCCCCGAGCTTTGGCAGATGGTTGGGGATTGTCCCGAAAACTTTTCCCTTTGGTTCGTACCAAACGAGATGGCTTCGGAAACACTTTCCTGCCGGCCATACACATCCACGGCGGTCAAGCCTCTTGTTATCACGTATTTGACGTTGGCCGTAACGCGCGTGCTTTGCGGACCCAATTCCTGGACGATGAAGTTGATCCTTCCCTCCAGTTGCATTTTTCGGCTAAAACGGATCAATCCCAATCGGGGAACGATGTATTCATATTGGGTATCCTTGATAGCCCCGGGGAAGTCATAATCCCTTCGTCCTTGGGGATTGGTGATGTCGTAGTGGATTTGACCGCAATCAATGTATTTTCCGGGATCCGCGTTAAAGCTGACGTTGATCAACCCGGATTCCTTGTCCACATTGTTGATGACATAAAAGGAACCACCCAAGGCGGGAATAATTCCCTTCCAAACTTGATCCTTGGATTTGTTGATGACAATCGAATTATCGCTCGGCACACGCACGGGGGGCGGGATGTAGGAATCATGGTACGAAACGCAGCCCGAAGCTAATAAAAGGGCGGCCATCATCAGGAAGGTCAACAACATGCCGCCATGTGACCTGAATTTCATCGGTTGCACCTCACGATGGATTGATTCTCGTGTTTCCCAATCGAAAAACCACATTCGCCGATCCATCCAGCAAATAGTTGGTATGAGTGTCATCACCGGCCCTTTGCGCGAAAGGCCGCCCTCCCCTCCCGCCGATCCGCCGGGTGCAATGTTGGGGTCTCGAAAAAACCCGGAATATCTTGGGAACGGACGGACGCCTCTCACCATCCCCTCGGAATCATTTCAGAATGCCCGCCGGATTAGATCGAGAAGATCCTTTTCAAACACCCCGTTGCTCTGGCAGGTGGTTGGTGCTCCACCAGGGAATTGTTCCCTTTGATTGTAGGCGAAAGAAATGGAGTCGCTCGTACTCGATTGTCGACCCGCCATATCCACCCCTTGAAATGATTTCGTAAGAACATATTTTACGTTTGCTGTTATTCGCGTGCTTTGAGCGGATAGTTCCTGAACAATGAAATTCACCCGCCCCTCCAATTGCATTTTCCTATACACATTTAAAATTCCAACGGATGGATGGTAGTCTTCATAACGGGTTTCGCTGATTGAGCCCGGAAAATCATAATCCCTTCTTCCCCGAGCATTTGTGATGTCATAGTGAACCTTACCGCAATCGATATACTTGCCGGGATCGGCGCTGAAGCTGACGTTTATCAAACCTGAATCCTTATCCACATTGTTGATGACATAAAACGATCCACCCAGTACGGGGATGATCCCTTTCCAAACCTGATCTTTCGATTTGTTGATTACAATGGAATTTTCCATCGGTGGTTGCTTTAGCGGGAGCGTATAGTCGTGATGATGAGATAAGCATCCGGTGGTGAGAAGAATCGTTATGCCCCACAGGATACCGAGTATTTGGCTGCCATGAGCTCTGTGTTTCATTGGTTGCACCTCGCTGTGTCAGATATTTGGGATATCAACAAATCCATAACCGCATTCGTCGAATCAGTTTAGTCGATTGGAGCTTTTTCACGTTTCCACCGCGCCGATCCCCGTCCGGCGACTTGGGAAGATCGAAACGTCCCGCCGCCCACTATTTGGCCGGCGGCGGTTCCTCGTCCGTAATCCGCTTCATTATGGGGCTGGGCCGATAATTGGGGTCGGGTTCCGGAAAACGGATATCGTCGGCCGTGCCGAACGTCCCATCCTCGCCCGCCGAAATGAATTCGTGTTCAAAACCCTTTTGGCCCGCTTCCATTTCGTTGAACAACCGGTATCGGTACGGCGTCCCCCAGGGGTCCGGCATGGGGTCCCCGGCGCCCATCAATTCCTTCATGTTGGCCGGCGCCCGGTAGTTCTTGGTGTAAAAAGCCTCGATGGCCTCTTTCAGCGCTTTTTTGTCCTGCTCCAATTTTCCCCAGGCCGGAGAGGGCTGTGGAATGGATTCGGGGTCTTTACCCGCGGCCCCGGCGCAGGAAACCATCAGCCAGGCCAAGGCCCAGATCCAAATGGTCCAACGGAGCTTCTTTTTCGGCATCCTTCGCCCCTTTCGCCCTGTAACCCCTGGTCATGGAGCTTTAAAGACCGGGACCAGAATAACCGGTTCCGGTCTCTCCGGTCAACCACTCTTCCATTCACGAGCGCCCAACAAAACCCATTTTCATTTGTCCGGAGGCCCTGTATAGTGGCCCCGATCCCGGACGCTCCGTCCTTCCCGAGGTGCTGTTTGTTCGTCGCGGACCTTCATATCCATTCCCGTTTTTCAAGGGCCACGTCCAGAAGCCTGGATTTTCCTCAATTGGATGCCTGGGCCGGCCGCAAAGGCCTGACCGTTGTCGGTTCCGGCGACATCACCCATCCCGGCTGGCTGGCCGAAGCCATGGACCGGCTGGAGGAAGCCGAAAGCGGATTGTACCGCCTCAAACCCGAGTACCATCTGCCCGGAGGCGGCGGGGTCCGGTTCATCCTGTCCACGGAAATTTCCAGTATCTACAAACAAGGCGGCCGAGTCCGCAAGGTCCACAGCCTGATCCTTCTTCCAAACCTGGAAACGGCTCAAAAACTGTCCCGAAGGCTGGACGTCCTGGGCAACATCCGGTCCGACGGCCGCCCCATTCTGGGCCTTTCCGCCAAGGACTTACTGGCCCTGTCGCTGGACGTGGACCCCCGCATTTTCTTCATCCCGGCCCATGTCTGGACACCCTGGTTTTCCCTTTTGGGATCGAACAGCGGGTTCGACCGGGTGGAGGAATGTTTCGAGGACCTCACGCCCCATATTCACGCCCTTGAAACCGGCCTGTCGTCCGATCCGCCAATGAACTGGCGGCTCTCGGCCCTGGACCGGTTTGTTCTGGTGTCCAATTCGGACGCCCACAGCCCGGAAAAGCTGGGCCGCGAAGCGAACCTGTTTCATGGCGAGCCCTCCTACGACGGGATGATCGAGGCCTTGACCGGCCGCAAGGAATTCGGCGGCACCCTGGAATTTTTTCCGGAGGAAGGCAAGTACCACCTGGACGGCCACCGCAAATGCGACCGCCGGATGACTCCGGAAGAAACCGTGGAGCATCGCGGACTTTGCCCGGTCTGCGGCCGGCCGGCCACGGTGGGGGTGTCCAGCCGGGTGCATCAGTTGGCCGACCGGCCCGAAGGGCATCAACCCTCATCGGCCCGGCCCTACTACCGGTTAATCCCCCTGGTGGAAGTGTTATCGGAAATCATCGGCGTGGGCGGGGCCAGTCGGAAGGTTACGGACGCGTATTACGGGCTGCTCAAGGCCCTGGGGCCCGAGCTGTTCATCCTGAGGGAGGCTCCGCTTTCGGATATCGCCCAGGCTGGAGGCGGCCTTTTGGCCCAGGCCGTGGACCGGATGCGGTCCGGCCGGATTTGGGCGGACGCGGGGTACGATGGGGAGTACGGAGTGATCCGCGTGTTCGGCCCCGGCGAGATTGAACAGGGACGCGGCCAGGAAAGCCTTTTCGCCATCGAAGCAGCCGCCGCGCCCGTCCTTCGAAAAGCCCGAAAAAAACGAGCCGCCCCGCCCTCCCCCGCACCCGTGGAAACCATTTTGGACCTCGATCCGGAGCCCCATGACACCGTGGTTCCGGAACCCGAATCCGGCCCCTTTTCCCTGCTTCACCACAGCGACCCCCTGCTGGACGATCTCAACCCGGCCCAACGCCGGGCCGTTACCCTGGGGCCGGGACCGGCTCAGGTGGTGGCCGGTCCGGGCACGGGCAAAACCACGGTCCTCACCCGACGGGCGGCCTGGCTGGTCCGGGAAGGATGGGCCCGGGCCGAAAACATTCTGGCCGTCACCTTCACCCGTCGGGCGGCGGCCGAAATGGCTTCGCGGCTGGCCGGCAGTCTGCCCTTCCGAGGCGACCTGAAGAAGGTGATGGTGACCACCTTCCACGGGCTGGGCTTGGCCGTGCTGGCGGACATGAACGGCGGCCCGCCCCGGGTGCTGGATGAGGATCAACGCCTGGAATTGGCCCGCCGGGCGGCCAAGGATTCCCCCTTTTCGGCTCAGGACCTGGTTCAAAAAATCTCCCTGGCCAAGCAGAAAATTTTGGAACCCGATCAAATAGAGGATCCGGACCTGGCGGGCCCGTTCAACCGTTATGAAGCGGCCCGCCGAGCTTTTGGCGCCATGGATTTCGACGACCTGGTGGTGGAACCGGTCCGCGCCCTGGATACGGACCCGGATCTGGCCCAAAAATGGCGGGACCGGTTTTCGTGCGTGCTGGTGGATGAGTACCAGGACATCAACGATGCCCAGTACCAATTGCTGGAACGGTTGCTCAACCCCGAAAGCCCCAACCTGTTCGTGATTGGCGATCCGGACCAGGCCATTTACGGGTTTCGCGGGGCCAACGCCGGCTTTTTCCAGCGGTTCGCCAAGGATTTCCCTTTGGCCGCCCGCGTACGGCTCAATGACAATTACCGGAGTTCCGAAGCTATTTTAAAGGCTTCGGGCCAAGTGATCCGGAACAACCGGGGGCCGGACCGGAGCCCCTTGAAAGCGCATCGGAAAGGGCCGGCCCGGGTGACCCTGGCGGAACTGGCTTCGCCGGCGGCCGAAGCCGAATACGTGGTCCTTCAGATTGAAAAACTGTTGGGCGGGACCGGCCATTTCTCTCTGGATTCGGGCCGGGTGGCCTCGGGAGAAGGAACGGATCTGGGCCTGGGGGATATCGCCATTTTGTACCGCCTGCACGCCCTGGCCGGCCCCCTGGTGGAAGCCCTGACCCGAGCCGGACTCCCCTTCCAGCGAGCCGGCGAAGAACCCATCCGGGAAACCGACGGACTGGACCCGGCCGCCGACAAAATCGCCCTGTTGTCCATGCACGCGGCCAAGGGGCTTGAATTTGAGGTGGTTTTCGTGGT
>JAGVGV010000402.1 GCA_020056895.1 Deltaproteobacteria bacterium | reverse complement strand
GTTCAGTCTATGTTTGTAAAAAAATTTGCCAAGCTCAAGCGGTCTGGTGTTCACCCCTCACCCCGCCCTCTCCCCTTGAGGGGAGAGGGGAAAGAGAACTTGGCCCAGTAGTGATTTGATGTTGGCTGAACAATGGTACGGTGCCTTTAATATGGGTCAAGTTGTTCTTTCCCCTCGCCCCCTTGGGGGAGAGGGCGGGGTGAGGGGGGGCTCTCAATGGCGCAAAGGGGAATGCAGACATTCTCATTCTTTCAGCATGTATGTTCGTCTTCATAACTTAACCTTTTCGCTATTGTTTTCTCTTCTATTAAGCCTTTGATTATTTGTCCTGATCGATTACATTAATTCATTCTCATTTTACCGAGAAAGTGATTCATTGCTCTGGAATAAGCAACTCCCGTTTCTCTGGATAAGTTGGACCCTGGGTGCTGAGGATAATCACCTTCACCGTATCCCTAGTCTTATTTCCGTTCCAACAGGTCTTGGCCGGCCAGAATCCTTTTCAACCCGTCCTGGTCCAGAAACGCCTTGGCGCTTGAGTCCCCCTTGAGGAACGCGCCGAAAAAGGCGGTGGAGGCGGCCAGGGTGTTTTGCTGGATGGCGGCGTCGGCGACCTGGGGGCCTCGGGTAAGGCGGGTTCCGGAAAAAACCATGTGGTCCGCGCCGTCAAAAACAATGAGGTACGCGTTGGGGCCGGGGTGGCCGTCGTAGGGCAGGCGGCGGTCTTCGGCTTTGGCGCCTGGGTCCACGGGGCTGGTATCCTTTGTGCCGGTGATCACCAGCAGGGGGATCCGGATGTTTTGATAGGCGCGGGTTCCCAGGAGTTTACCGATTCCGGCGGGGGGGCTGATGGGCAGAGCGGCTTGAATCCGGGGATCGGGTCCTTTCATGGCCTCGTCGCCGGCCCGTCCGTATGAGGCTCCGGCCAGGACCAGCGTGGTAAAAGCGCCGAAGGAATGGCCGGCGGCGCCGACGTGGCCCGGATCAATCCGTCCCGAAAGGGGGCCGGGATTCCGGTTTATTTCTTCCAAACGATCCAGGACAAACCGGACGTCCAGGGGACGGTTGACGGCGTTTTCGGGTTTTTGAAGGGTCGCTTTCAGGTCTTGTAGGGGCCGTTTGGAACCTTGCCACACGGCATCATCGCTGCCGATATGCTGTGGATGGATGGCGATGAACCCATGGCCGGCCCAGTGGCGGCCCAGGTATTCGTATCCCTCCCGGGTTCCACCCAGGCCGTGGCTGAACACGATGACGGGAAAGGACCCCGGGGATAAGGGATAGTATATTTTAATGGGTATAATCCGGTTTCGGACCGCGTCGATCAGGTCCAACCGGAGGTCCGCCACCGGATAAGGGCCGATGGCCCCGTACCGCGGAGGTTCTTCCGCCAACCCGGCGGCCGCCCACAGCAGCCATAGACTCGCCGCCAGCAGGATCACTCGGGCGGGAAGGGTGGATCGGGAGCATGCCATAGACGGTCCAGGGGGCTTTCAGGCCTTGGGGGTTTCCGCCCAGGCCGTCAGGCGGGCCGCCAGCACGCCGGCCAGAAACCCGAACACATGCCCGGTGAAGCTGACGCCGTACCGGGGAATCACTCCGGAAATCAGCGCCCCGCCGTACAGGAACAAAACCACCAATGCCACCAGCAGACCCCGGATGTCCTTTCTAAAAATCCCCACGAACAAAAGAAAACCAATCAGGCCGAAAATCAGTCCGCTGGCGCCCACGTGAACGGTGTTGGGCGCTCCGAACAACCATACGCCCAGGCCGCCGATGCCCTGGATCATGATCAGGGCCTCGATGGCGGCGGCTCGGTTGTACGTAAGGGCCAGAAGCAACAGCACGAAAAACGGCCCGGTATTGGCCATGATGTGCCAGAACCCGGCATGGAGAAGGGGGCTGAAGATCAGTCCCCGAAGGCCTACGAGGCTCCTGGGGATAATGCCCCATCCGGTAAGGCCCGGCATGATGATCTGGAGCAGAAACACCAGCCATAAAAGGCCGGTGGCCACGGCGGCGGCGATCAGGTTTTGGCGGATGGTCATGGGGGAAGCCTCCACGGGGACCGGCGGATGGGATCGACCGGAATCAATCGATTTTGGGCCGGAAGGGTTTGTTGGTCAATATGAATTCCACTCGGCGGTTCAGGGCCCGTCCGTCGGTGTTTTCGTTGGGGGCGATGGGGTAATTGTCCGCCAGCCCCACGCTGGTCAGGCGGCGGGGATCGATGCCCCAGGTGAGCAGGTACCGAAGCACGGCCGAGGCCCGGAATCCCGAAAGCTCCCAGTTGGAAGGGAACTGGGCGGTGGCGATGGGGGTGGAATCGGAATGGCCTTCCACCATCATGTAATATTCTTGTTTTTGAAGAACCATCACCAGATTGTCCAAAAGGGGGAACGCTTCGGGCAACAATTCGCCGCTGCCCGGAGCGAACATCAGCCCGCCCTTGACGCGGATGCGGATACCCTGGCTGCCCACCTGAACCTCGACCATGTTTTGCAGCTTGGTCTGGGCAATGGCTTCCTGGATGTCCTTGGCCGTTTCCTCGCGAAGTTTTTTTTCCTTTTCCTGCGCCTTGACTTCGGCCATTTCGGTATCGGTGGGTTCTTCCTCTTTTTGTTCGTCCCCCGCTTGTTCCTCGGGGGCCAGGTATTCCCCTTGCCCTTCGCCCAGGTTCGCATCGTCCATCCGGGTGGGGTCGTACAGGCCGTGGCCTTCGATCTTCACGCCAAAGGCGTCGCGGACGGACCCGAGCATCTCCCTGAAGGCCTGAATGTCCACGTTGGCCATGGAGAGCATCAACACGAAAAAAACCAATAAATTGGTGGCCAGATCGGCGAAGGTGGCGATCCAGCCAGGCAACCCGGCGGGTTTCTTGGCCATGACCGCCTCATCCCTTGCCGGGGGCGGCGGTAATGCGTTCTTTCGGCGGCAGGTACCCCAGGAGCTTTTCCTGGAGCAACCTGGGGTTTTCACTTTCGGCGATGGAGGCCAGGGTTTCGATCATCAAATTGGTATTCAAAACTTCGGATTTGGTCCGCTGATCCAGCTTGGTGGCCGCCGGAATGAAAATGAAGTTGGCCAGAATGGCGCCGTAAAAGGTGGTCAAAAGGGCTATGGCCATGGACGGGCCGATGGAATCGGGGTCTTTGAGGTTGAGGAGCATGATCACCAGGCCGATCAGGGTGCCGATCATGCCCCAGGCCGGCGCCAGTTCCGAAAGCTTTTGGATGATCGACTGGCCCTCTTCGTGCCGTTCAATCTTAGCGTCCCGCTCCAGTTCCAGGATGCTTCTAAGGGATTCGCCCTTGGTGCCGTCGGCCACCAGCATCAGCCCTTTTCTTAAAAAGGGGTCTTCGGTGGTGTACTTTTCCAACGCCAGAGGCCCCTCCTTCCGGGCCACGGTGGCGATTTTCAGCATTTCCTGCATGGTTTCCAGGTAGTTGATCTTGTGCCCGAACAGCACCCGGATCATGACTTTCAGCGCCGCGAACAGACTTTTCATGTTGTACGAATTGAGCGCTGAAGCCATGGTGCCGCCCACGACGATCAGCACGCTGGGAATGTCCGCGAAATTCGAAAGGCTAGCCGACATTAGAATGGAGGCGATAATCAGCCCCGTTCCAGTGACCACGCCGATGATGGTTCCAAGGTCCATGGGGTACGTCCGGTTTTAGGGTTTAGGGGTTAGGAGTTCGTTAATGTCCATCGATGATTCCCCGTCGACGTCCGATTTTTCCCCTTGCTCCGGGTTGGACGGTTTTTCGGTGGACGGTTCGGGTTGAGCCGGAGCCGGTGGTTTTTTCTCCGCTTGAGGAGATGGGATGGACAGATCGTCCACCAACGGCCGGCGGTGCTTTTTTTCGGTTTTCGTTTCCCCGGCCGGCTTGGCTTCCTTGGCTTCGGGCGGCGGCGCGGTTTTCTCCCCGGTTGGCGGGGGCGGTTGGTCCGAGGTCTTCTTGGCCCGCGGGTCTTTTTGAAACAAAACCAAATCGTCCGGCGTTTTGAAAACCCGGTCCGGTCCGGCGGAAACCACGGCGACCAGCCAAGGCTTGTCCACTACGTACTGCAGCCAGATTTCCATGCCCCAGCCGTCTTTTTCGTCCAGGGGAATCGTGGCCGTACCTTCGGGCACCCGGGTTCGGCCTTCGGATACCAGGCGGTTTCTTATCGAATACAACCGTTCGATGGTCCAGCCGTGTACGGCATAACCGATCCGCACCCGGTCCTCTTTCGTAATGGAGGCGTCCAGGTCCTTGAAAAAAGGTTGTTCCTTGTATTCGATCAGGGAATCGTACACCCGGGCGGCGTCCAGAGTCTTGCCGGCTTTCACCAGCCCCCGGGCCTCTTTCAGCGTGGCCTGGATTTTGGCTTCGATGGCCGGGTCGATGGGCTTTTTCTCTTCTTTCTTGGCTGCTCCGGCTCCGTGCCCCTCTTCCCCACCCGTTTTCTCCGTATCCTTTTCGGCCGTTTTGGCTTTTTCCTGGTCGCCTTTCTCCGAATGGTCCTCGGCGGCCGGGTTTTTTTCCGGAGCGGTTTCCTCTTTTTTTTCATCGCCGCACCCAGCGGTCAGAGCCAGGCATAGTAGCCCAAGCAACAACCACCGGGTGACCAGGATCGCTCCTTTCATTTGGGAACCTCTTGATTTATTAAACCAAAATTGATTCGGGCGGGTTTCGCCGGACGTCGGGGGCGAGGAAGGCCCGGCCGACATACGTAATATTATCCAGTCCAGGGGTTCACGGCAACCCCCTAAGGCAGGATCATGGATAGCCGCTCATATCGCGGCTTGCCCCACCGGAGCATCGATGCTCCCCGGTAAAGTCTTTACAGCGCCCCCGGGGCCGGCTATACCATGATTCATGAACATTCAACCATTTTTTCTTACGTTTCGCCAGAGCCCCCTTCGGGGGGTGGTGTTCGATTTCGACGGCACCCTGGCCCAACTGGTCATCGATTTCGACGAAATGCGGGCTCGGGTGGTCGAACGGGCCCGGGCCTTCGGCCTGGGCC
>JAGVGV010000029.1 GCA_020056895.1 Deltaproteobacteria bacterium | reverse complement strand
GGTCATCGCTCTTGATCAGCGCCGATCGGCCGATTTCCTGGCCCTGGAGCGATGACACGAGCGCTTTTTGCCGGTCGATCAACACGCGGGACAAATAGCTGATCGCCGCGGGCTGGGTGGCGATGATGTTGGTGAATTGCGAATGGGGGACCAGGAGCGCTTCGCAGGCGGTCAGGCCGATCACGTCGGCCATGGTTTTGTTGCCGGTCATGAGCGATGGAACCCCGAACAGGTCGCCGGCGTGGATGATTTCCAGAACGTGTTTGTCGCCGTAATCGTCGGTGACTGAAATTTCAGCTTCACCGTCCAGCATCACGCCCAAAAACCCGCCTTCACGGCCCACTTCGATCACGGCTTCATTGATTTCAAAGGTGACCAGCCGGGATTTTTCAATCAGCACGGCCAGGTTTTCTTCGGGGAATTGGCGGAAAAGTTGGACCTTTTCCTTAAGGAACCATTTGATATCGTCCAGGTTCATGAATTATCCTCCAGGAATGGACCGCCATCCCCGGCGGCCGGATCCGAAACGATCTAGGGTCTTATTACCATTTCGGAATAAAAAGGTCGAGCCCGGCGCGAACGGGAAGGATGGAATAACCGTCGTGCGTACCGGAAGAAGCCGGTTCGGGGAGGGGCTGGAATCCATTCCGTTTTGAACGAGTCGGATGGGTCAGGCGGATTTGCCGTTCCCCGAACCGGAGGCCGGTTCCTTTTTTGGGGGTGGGGCAAGCAGCCGGCGGGTCAGGAACCGTTCCAGCGCTCCTTCCTTTTCCACCAGTTTTTCCGGAAGATTGGCCAAAGGCACTTCCGCCCGGGCCATGGACCGGTGGCCGCCGGCGGATCCAAATTCGCCAAAGGCGGCAATGGCTTCCCGGCCGGCATTCCGCCGGATTCCCAGAGTGCGGAAGATCGCCACCAACCGGTTTTCATACAGGCCCACGGTGATGGCCCGATGTATATTGCTTATTTTCATGAAAAAATCGGCCAGAATCACCAGGGTGTCGGGGTTGTCCACCACGCCCAGGAAGACAAAGGCCGTGTCCCGCTTCGTTTTCAACCGCCCGAGGGCGGCCTGGAAATACTTCAAGGCCCCCCGGCTGATTTCGGCGTTTTCGAAACGGTGGATCATGCTTTTGTTTTTCAAGGGAAAAAGGAACCGGAAGGCCCGCACGTCTTCGATCTGGCCCTGCCGTACGAAATTATCGGTGTCCGTTTTGATGGCGTAGTACAGGGCGGTGGCCAGCCGGACGCTGGGGACGATTTTGGCCGCCCGAAGGTATTCGGTCATCATGGTGGCGGTGGCGCCGTACGCGGGTCGGATGTCGGCGAACCGGGCTCGGTGCGGACTCGCAGGGTGATGGTCGATGATCACGTCGAACCCCAGGGATTCCAGTTCCCCAAAGTGCCGGGGTTGGCCATCCACCACAACTTTCTTCGAAAAATCATGAAGGTTGACGTGATGGATATGAACGATGGGCATTTTTAGGTAGTGGATCAAGGCCAGGTTGTCCGTCCGCCGGATCACGTTGGTCCGGGCCACGGTTA
This sequence comes from Deltaproteobacteria bacterium, assembly GCA_020056895.1. Classification (GTDB taxonomy): domain Bacteria; phylum Desulfobacterota; class Desulfarculia; order Adiutricales; family JAGVGV01; genus JAGVGV01. Next base: position 14,509 of record JAGVGV010000029.1, on the reverse strand, counting down.
CGGACGTAACCCGACGCCACAGCAAACGTTTGAGCGCCATGGCCGAAGCGATGGCGTCCGGGTCGGCGCTGATCACGATCAGTACGCGGTCATCACCGGAAAAAGCTTGGAACAGCCGATGAAGCCGTTCGACCATGGTGCTGGATCGGGGCAGGGTTGGGCTTTTTTCTTCCATTATCCTGTATCCCAGGCCTGGAGCCCCGGCCGAAGGACCGGGGGCGCCCGGCGGGGGGGCTATGATTGATTCCTCAATACCATCCCATGGCGGGGGGGGGGCGGTCAAGACCCTCCTGGATTGAACAGCGGGAATCGGCCGCCCGCCGCTCTCTGGCCGATCGTGTTCAAGGGGCGGGGATTGGCCTTGTTGGCCCCCTGGCCTCCGTCGTATGATGAGCAATATCTTGAAATCGTGAAGAGGAGCGTGGTCCGGGTTGGACGGTGTTCCAACGGATTCCGGACAGGGGAGGAGGGACTTCATGCCGGCCGAACCGTATGCCTTTGGCCCCGGCCTTTTCGTGGCGGCTTCACCGGACCTGACCGACTCCCGGGACGCCTTCGCCTATCTGGTCGAAGCGGACGGGGAACTGGCCTTGATCGACGCCGGCGCGGGCCCCGGGTACGCCCGGATGATCGGCCATATTCGAACCTTGGGGTTCGATCCCGGCCGGATCCGGTACGTCGTGGCCACTCATGGCCATATTGACCATGTGGGCGGCCTGGCCGCCTTGGTCCGGGACCACCACCCCAAAGTGGTGGCCCACGAGCTGGATGCTCCGGCCATTGAAACCGGGGATTCCAATTTCACCGCCGCATCCTGGTACCATCTGACCATGACTCCGGTGGCGGTGGACCTTCCGGTCGCCGGGGAACGGACCGAACTTCCCTTGGGAGCTGATACCCTGACATGCATCCACGCCCCAGGGCATACGCCGGGGTCGATGGTGGTGGTTCTGGACCGGGCCGGCCGACGGTACCTGTTCGGCCAGGACATCCACGGTCCCTTTCACCCTTCGTTCAGGTCCAATCTTTCCGACTGGCGTCTGTCCATGAACCGGCTGATTCAGCTTGAAGCCGACGTTCTGGCTGAAGGTCATTACGGCGTGATCGAAGGTTCCTCTCGAGTCGCGGACTTCATCAAGGGGTTTTTACGCAAGTTCGGGAACACCGGGACGTGCCGTACCTGAATCGGTCCCAGGGGCGGTGTCCACGGCGCATCCGGTAGGAAAACCAAGCGCGTAGGCTGGGGGGATCGGGAAGAAGACCGGATTTATAGGGAAAGCGCCGAGTATCTATACCTGGTCCAGCGGGAACGAATTTTCCGGGATGAGGAATTTCGCCCCCGGCCGTTGACCCCAACCCGGTGGACGGTATACTTTTTATGCCATGTACGTTATGGAAACACCAACGGATATCAAGCCATGCCCGGGAACCCGCTGATATTGGTGATCGATGATGACCCCGTGGTCCACAAACTGCTTTCGGCCATGCTGCGGAAGGAGGGGTACGACGTTCAATCCGCCATGGGCGGAAACGAAGGGCTTCAATCTATCCGCCAAAACAGGCCCGATCTGGTGCTTCTGGATATCATGATGCCGGAAATAAACGGCTTCGACGTGATCCGGATTCTGAAAAAGGACAGTGAAACAAAGGACATCCCGGTGGTGATCCTTTCGGCCAAGGGAGATGCCGGGGACCGCGTGTTGGGGCTGGAACTGGGCGCCGCCGATTTCATCAACAAACCCTTCGACCGAGCCGAACTGCTGGCCCGGATTCGTACTCAGGTCAAGCTCAAACAGCAGGAGGATCAGCTCAAGCGGTATTCGAAGGACCTTGAAAAAATGGTGGACGAGAGGACCAGGATGCTCATCCACGCCGATCGGCTGGCCTCGCTGGGCACGCTTTCGGCGGGCATCGCCCACGAAATCAACAACCCCACTACTTTCATCACGGGCAATCTGCAAACCCTGGAACAGTTCTGGAAAAAAGCGGCTCGTGTGTTGGGAACGCACCCCGATGCGCAAACGGATTCCAAAATCCAGTTTCTGCTCAAGGAGTTTCCGGCCATGATCCAATCCATCCGGCACGGCGCGGACCGGATCACCACCATCGTATCGGGCCTGAAGACCTTTTCCCGAAAGGATACGCCGGTCAAAGGCCGCACGGATATCGGGCAATGCCTGGACGAAGCCCTGCAACTGACCCACAACCATTTGAAATATCACGTGACCGTGGAGAAGGAAATACCGGCGGACCTCCCCTCGGCCTGGGCCAACTCCCAGCACCTGGTCCAGGTGTTCGTGAACATCATCATGAACGCCGCCGACGCCATTAGGGGCAAGGACGGCCGGTTGACGATCCGGGCCGGATCGGAACGGGACGGCAGGGTCCATATCTCGTTCACGGATACGGGGTCGGGCATTCCGGAAGGGATTCAGGACAAGATTTTCGATCCTTTTTTCACCACCAAACCCATGGGGCAGGGAACCGGTCTGGGGTTGTCCATCACCCATGGGATCATCAAGAATCATAAGGGCGCGATCCGGGTGGAAAGCGAAACCGGACGAGGAACCACGTTTCATATCACTCTGCCAACGGAGCCGGACGACCATGGATAATACACCGCCGCCAACCATCCGTATCCGTATTCTGGTGGTCGATGACGAAAAGGACATCAGCGATCTATTGGTCCGCCATCTGACGTTTTTGGGGCACGACGTCGTGGGCGTCTACGACCCCGTGGCCGCGATGCGGATGGTGGAAGAGGAAAACATTCACGTAGTGATTTCCGATATTGTCATGCCGGGTATGGACGGTCTGGAGCTATTACGCCGGATCAAAGCCTATAACGGAGGAATCCAGGTGATTATGGTCACCGGATACGTGACCATGCACCATATCCTCACGGCCATGCGCCTGGGCGCCGAAACCGTTTTTTTCAAACCGCTGCAAGACCTGGATCATTTGGAAAAGGCCGTCGAACACTGCATCCGGCGCGTGGAAATGTGGCGAAGCATCCTTCGGGAATTGGGTGCCTTGGGAAAGGCGAGCCGCGGTTATGGCCGAATTTGATCTCGATCCGACCTTGCTGGCCGACTTCATCGTCGAATCCAAGGAACTCCTGGACGAATACGCCAACAGGATCATCGCCCTGGAAACCGAACCGGAGGACATGGCTCTGATCGGCGCCATTTTCCGCGCCGCGCACACCCTCAAGGGGTCCAGCGCTTTTTTCAACCTGACCCACATCAAGAATTTCGCTCACAAGCTGGAAAACCTGCTGGACGAAGTTCGGAACCGGACCCGGCGGGTCACGTCGGAAGCCATCGATTTCATGCTCTCCGGCGGCCGGCACCTAAGCCAGATGTTCGATCGGCTTCAGGCCGGCGACTATTCCACCACCGCCACCGGCGAGGAAACCGACTTTTTAAAGCGGCTTCTGGCCTTCATGGAAGCCAAGCCCGCGCCGGCGCTTTCGCCCGAGGAAGCACTGGCCGAACTCCGGCGGATGGCCCGGGATTTCAGGCGGTTGGGAACATCGGCCGCGGAAATCCTCAACCGGATCGAAGCCGTGCTGGACGGCCTGGGGATCGCGGCGGCGGCCTCCGAAGAGAACGCGGCCCCGGCTTCTCAAACGAAAACCTACGGGTTCCAGGGCGTGGACCTCACGTCCGCCGCGGCCCGGGCCGAAGCCCTGATGGCCACGGCCGTTGCCGCGGGCAAGATCGCCGAAGAGGAATACGAAAAAGCCCTGACCAATCTGTTCGACCAAGTGGAGGAACACGGCCTGGAGGCCTTGAAAACCGCCGCCTGGTCGGCGTTGGAAGACTTCCAGGCGGTCCGCCAGAGTCCGATCGAGTTCGATGAGCTGATCCTGGGGATGATGAAAAGCAAATTGGACGAAGTTTTGGGGCTGATGGACGTCCGGACCCTTTCTCAGCCGTTCCCCGCGGCGCCAACGAATTCCACGCCGGCGACCGCCGCCCCCCAGAAAACCGGGGAACCCGCCGACCCCCAGGCCGAATCCTCCCGCCGGCGGGAAGAAAAAACGGAACGAAAAACCATGCGCATCGACGAGGATAAGGTCGATGGCTTCATGAATTACGTGGGCGAACTGATCGTTACGTCCGAAACCTTTACCTATCTGCAGAAAATGATCGAAAGCCAGTCCGTGAATCCGGCCACCATTCGGGCCTTCAAGAACGCCAACCAGGCTTTTCGGGAACTGAGCGACGAGCTTCAGGAAAGTTTGATGGAGATCCGCCGGGTCCCGATTAAGGGGCTGCTCCAGAAAGTGAACATGATGGCGAGAGAGCTGTCACACCAGATGAACAAGAAAGTCCGGGTGGTGCTGGACGGCCAGGACGTTCAGTTGGATAAAAGCATCGCCGAAAGCCTGGAAGGCCCCCTGGTCCATGTGGTCCGCAATTCGTTGGACCACGGCCTGGAACCTCCGGGGGAGCGCATGGCCGCCGGAAAAGCGGAAGAAGGGTTTTTAAGGGTGATCGCGGAGGCGGACAAGGAGCATTTCTACCTGGAAGTCCGGGACGACGGCCGGGGGATCGACCCGGTTCGGATGCGCCGGTCGGCGGTGGAAAAAGGCCTGATGAACACGGCTCAGGCCGAAGCCCTGACCGACAAGGAAGCCGTGCATCTGATTTTCCGGGCCGGCTTTTCCACGGCCAAGGAGGTCACCGATGTTTCCGGCCGGGGCGTGGGCATGGACGTGGTTCGGAACAATATCAACCAGATGAATGGGTCCATCCAGATCGATTCCCAGCCGGGTCACGGAACGGCCATCAAGCTCAAGATTCCCTTGAGCGTTACCTTGCAGGTGGTCCGGGCTCTCCTGGTTCGGGTGGGACGGGACAATTTCATCATTTCCCTGGACGACATCGTGGAATCCTTGCGGCCCTCCCCCGGGGATTGGACCACCATTGAAGGCCGGAACGAAGTGATCCTCCGGCGTGGCCAGATTTTCCCCCTGATCCGGCTGTATGACGTTTTCGGTTTGAAAACCGAAATCACCGATCCCGCCCAGGCCATTCTGGTGGTGGTGGATACCTCCCTGGGACGGTATGGCTTGATGGTGGACGAAGTTTTGGGGCAGCAACAGGTCGTGGTTAAGGAACTGGACGCCCGGTTCAGAAGACTTACCTTTTTAGCCGGCAGCGCCACCTTGGGCGACGGACGATTGGGACTCGTCCTGGACGCCGAAGGGGTGGTCCGGCTGGCGCAGGGGAAAAAATAAGAAAGGAAACCAGGGGATGGATGGGAAACCCGTGGGACGCGGGCGGCCCTTCCCCTCCCGGCCAAGGAAGGAACAAGTCATGGAACCGGAACGGGTGTTTTTATTGCCGGGCGAATATATCATCAGCAAAAAACCGCATTCGGTCACTACTCTTTTAGGATCGTGCGTGGCGGTCTGTCTGTACAGCAGGCCGGGCGGGTTCGGCGGGATGAATCATTATATGCTGCCCACGTCCACGGGGGATCGATCCGCCAAATACGGCGACTATTCCATTCAGACCCTTGTTCAGTTTTTGGAGAGGGGCGCGGGTTCCCTTCGGGGCGCGGAAGCCATGCTGTTCGGCGGAGCCAACGTGGTGGGGGCCATTCGCAGCGGCGCCCAGATCGGCGAGAAAAACGTGGATCTGGCCCGGCGGATGCTCAAGGACTACGGTATTCCCATCACCAAGGAACAGGTGGGCGGGAATACCGGCATGAAAATTTTTTACCAGACCTGGGACAACAAGGTCGAATACCGGTACATCGAACGGTCCAATTTCGCCGATACCATGCTGGCCAAGGCCGAACACCTGGACCAAAACAAAATCCGCGTGCTGGTGGTGGACGATTCGGCCCTAGTCCGGCAAATCCTGACCAAGGCCTTGGCCGAGGAACCCGACATCGAGGTCATTGGCCAGGCGCGGGATGCTTTTGAAGCCCGGGAATTGCTGCTGGAAAAAAACCCGGATGTCATCACCCTGGATATCATCATGCCCAAAATGGATGGGGTGACGTTTCTCAAAAAGTTGATGGTGTATCACCCCAAGCCGGTGATTATTTGCAGCACCATCGCCAAGGATGGCAGCAAGGTGGAATTCCGGGCCGACCAGATCGGCGCCGTGGACGTGATCGACAAGGAATCGCTCAATCTGTATCAGGGCATCGACGGCGTGAAGAAGATATTGATTCCCAAAATCCGCTTGGCCGCTCGGGCCTTTGTTCGGAAAAAGACCAAAGAGGAAGTGATGAATTTATAGCGTTCATGGGGATTCAGGAATTCCCGACGCCTTGATGTTGGGATAATCAGGATCAAATGGTGAATGGGGGCGCCTTCCGCGTTGGAGAGGGACCGCCCCCATTTTTGGTTCATCGATTCCCCTTCGAAGCCGCTCAGTCTTCCAGATCGTGCAGGATGGGTTGGCCCAACTGTTTAAGCGGAAAACTATTAAAAACATGGTGGCCGTCGTAGTCCATGACCCTGAGGTCGTCGGTTTGTTTCAGGTCCCCCAGCACCACGTCGAAGTGGTGACCGTACTTTTCCTTGACCTGCTCCACCGACACCTCGTAGGCAATGAATTTGCGGATGCGTTTGGCTTTCAGTTTGTCCAACAGGTTGGGATCATCCAAGGTTTCGTAAGATGTGATGATGAGAATCGGTCCGGTGCCGGTAAAGTAGACCCCCGCTTTCATGACGCGACCTCCTTCCGCAGGCCGGTCCTCCCATTCCTCCATTTCCGTTTTCATTATACCATAACCCCTCCCGGCCGGCCACGGACCCGGGCGGCGGCCACCCGAGGCCGACCCATTGCCGCCTTCCTCCATTTTTCCCTTTGGCGCGAGGCATCATGATGGTAAGATCGCCTATTTGGGACGGGCCATAGGGTCTGGAAGGCCGGGAGGCCCCAATAATAACCGCCGGGCCCCCGCCGGACCCCCGGAACATCACGCCGCCAAAGGTGCGAGATCGGGCCAGGATGTACGCCACCCAGATCGATATTACGCCTCACCTTGCCACTCGGATCGAAACCTTTCTTTTCGACCCGTTGATGCGGCGGCATACCGAACTTACGCTCAAGCACATGGGTTTCACCCAGGTGATCGACCATAACGTTCCCCGGAGTTATTTCGAAGCCATCAACCGGATCGCGCCCATCGTCGCCGGCGAAGCGGACCTGATCCTGATGAACCTACCGCCCAAGCCGTACCCCGGAAAAGGGGAATTGGTCACGATTTACGATATGGTGGCCGATAATTACGCCGACATCAAAATGATCCTGGCCAAACGCCACCCCGAACCGCTCAAAATGCTCTCCAAGGCTCTGCCGCTTATTGAAGTGGGAGATTATCTTCGGGAAAAATTGATCGACGTCCTGGTCCGATACCGGGTTCCGGCCGCGTTTTTCCTCACCGCGCCCATGGCCATCAAGAAAACCGAAACCCCGGCCCGAAAGGCCTGGAAAGCCAAAAAGAACCTGGAGCTTTTTTTCCAGGAAATGAGCACGTATCTTAACTATTATTTTCGGGACAAGGACGAACTGGTTACCCTGATCGATGACAAACTCACCGAAAAAGATTTGACCGAACGGAAAAAACAGTACGACGACCTGATGCTGGAAGCCAAGCATTTCAAGGAAAAAGGAGACTTGGACACGGCGGTGAATCTCCTGAGGCAGGCCATTGAAGTTTTTCCTCAGGATATTGAAGCCTTCCTGGAAAGCGGCCGGGTGTACGTGCGGAAAAAGGAATACGGCCGGGCTTTGATCCGGTACGGTCAGGCCGAAGACCTTTTTCAGGAAGCTCCGGAACCGAACAAGGAGATCGGCAACCTAAGGCTCAGCCAAGTCAAGGAAAAAATCAAGTCCGGAGCCTCGGCCGACAGCGACGAGGTCAAGGAACTCCTGGACGAAGCCGTTACCAATTTCAAGGAAGCTTTGGGCAAGGCCTCGGAACTGGCCAAAAAATACGCCGGCAATCCCAACGACAACAAGAACCAGAGCGTCACCGCCATTGCTTCGGAGATTCTCAAGCAGAACCTCAGCGCCGTTCTGGGGCCGGACCATCCTTCGGTTCGGGAACTGATGGGAGTGGTCCAGGAAACCACGGCCAGCCTGGGCGGCGTGCCCGTGGATCAACTGACCGGACATCAATGCCTGGCCATGGGCATGCATGCTTTGGAAAAGGACGATCTGCCGTCCTCGGAACTGTATTTTTTCCAGGCGCTTAAACACCCTGACGCCTTTCTGGAAGCTTGTTCCCAGATCAACCAGATGGGCATGGCCTTCCGCCGCAAGGGGCTGGTGGAAGACGCCCTGGAAATGTATGAGAAACTGCTGGAACACGATCCACCCAACAAGGGGTCGGTCTATTGGAACATGGCGGTCGCGTACGCGGCCAAGGACGATCTGCTCGAGGCTTCGGGGTACGCGGCCCGCTGTCTGGTGGCGGATCCGGCGTTGCCGTTGGCCGAGGATTTTTATAAAAGCCTCACGCCCCCTCTGGCCTATGTGCTGGTCAAGCTTCTGAATGTTTTGAGCATTATCGTGGAAACGGCCAAGACCATCCAGGTACCGCCGGCGCTTACCAACATTTACCGGGCCAGGGAGCGGATGGTCCGGCACATCGAGGCCAACGAGCGGATCGAAGCGCTCAAGATTTTCATGCTGCTGATCCAAAAGGCCAAAAAGTTCACGGTTTCTCCCGAATTCCACGGCGATGGCCGCATCATCCAGTTTCTTCAGGAAATTCGGGCTCCTTTGGCCGAAAACCCCAAATACCAGGCCAGCCTCAACACCATCAACCAATGGCTAAAATACGTGGCCCAGCATGCCGCGCCGCCCCGGTTGGCCCGTTTTCTGAAACTCGCCCAGCAGGCCATGCTGGCCATGACCGTCCAGGGCGATCCGACCCAAGCAGCCCATGCCTTTGGCAAGGCCCTGATGGTTATGCCGGAATCGTATTTTCGCCACCCCGATTTTTACGCCCGGGAAGGTTTGTCCCTGATCGGCCGGAAACTGGCCGCCAGTTGCAAGAACCTGGACGTGAAGCGCCTGAACCGCCGCATTACGGCGGAAAAGGCCGGAACTCCCGCCCCGCCCGCCGGCGATTGACCCTGACCGAACGTTTGGGGAATGCCTGGAGGGAGGCGCGGGAACCTTGATCGGTCCACGCCGGACCGCCTCCGGGGTGAGGCCTGTGTTCCCATCCCACCCGGAGCCCGGTGATCGGTGAACCAATCCGATCGGTGATGGATCGGCGTTCTGGGGTGGGAACCGGAAATGGCCGCGAATGGACGGAAAGGGGAGGGCGGGATGGAACGCACCGAAGAACAGAAAATGTTCCTGGCCACGTTGACCAAGGCGGTCAAGGAACGCATCGCCCCAAAGGCGGCGGAAACCGATCGGGCCGGGGTGTTCGACGCCCAAACGGCGGACCTGCTGTGGGACCTGGGCGTTTTATCGATCCTGTTACCTGAAGAACACGGCGGCTTTCCGATTCATCCCGGCCATACCCTCTGCCTGGCGGTGGAAACCATCGCCCGGGCCTGCGCTTCTTCCGCCCTGTTGCCCATCATCCAGGCCGTGGCGGGGTATCCCCTGGTCCACTCCGGTTCTCCGGATCAAAAAGCCCTGTTTTTCCCAAATATTTCAGAACAGCGAACCTTGATGGCGTACCTGGTGACCGAACCCGGAGCTGGTTCGGACGTGGCGGCCATCGCCACCCGGGCCCGGCGGGACGGCCGCCATTTCGTGCTGACGGGCCGGAAGGTCTTCGCCACCAACGGCGCCGTGGCCGGATTGTATTCCGTTCTGGCCCGAACCGGCGGTGATGAGCTTTCCTTTTTTCTGGTGGAACGGGATACGCCGGGGCTGGTTATCGGCAAGATCGAAGACAAATGCGGCTTTCGCGGCAGCAACACGGCCGAAGTGATCCTGGACGACGTTCGGATCCCGGAAAAAAACCTCCTGGGGCGTTTGGGGGACGGTTTCATGATCGCCATGGCCGATTTCGATATGTCCCGCCCGGCCGTGGCCGCTTTGGCCCTGGGCTTGGCCGAGGGCGCCGTGGAGGAAGCCTTGCGGTACGCCCGGGAACGGACCACCTTTGGTCAGCGGTTGATCGATCATCAGGCCATCGCCTTCACCTTCGCCGAAGCCTATACCCTGATCGAAGCGGGCCGGGGTCTGATGGAACGGGCCGCCCGGGATTTCGACGCCGGCCGCAAGAACACCCATATCGCCTCCATGGCCAAAACGTTTTGCAGCGACGCGGCCATGAGGATCACCACGGACATGGTCCAGGTAATGGGCGGATATGGGTATACCCGCGATTTTCCATTGGAACGGATGTTCCGCGACGCCAAACTCACTCAAATTTTCGAAGGCGCCAACCAGATTCAGCAGCGGGTCATCGCCCGGGAAATGGTGAAACGGATGGACCGGGGCCATTTGTTCGGGTAGAACTCTTCCCCAAATAGTTCTTTGGCCTTGGAAGCTTTGTCGCCGGGGCGAATCCAAGCCTTAAAATATGGGGATGGGTTTTCGAAACCCAAGCAAAAAGAGAAGCAATCGGTTTTTAGTCCGGAGACACAAGGGTGAGGTTGGAAGCCAATCGTTGAAAGGGATTCAATCATTCTCCGATTGGCTTCCGATCGTCGCCTCACCCCTTTGGGGCATCCTTCTTTTTACCGCCGCCGGCTATTTCATTTCCACCTGATACCGGACCGTGAACCGGGCCAGAAGTTCGCTGGCCTTGGCCCGGATTTCATCGGCCGAAACCTTGGCCCCGGTCACTTCGATCACGGCCAGGGAGCCGTGGACCTTGTCCTCGGTTACCTGAACCTGGAACCCATCGCACAGAGGGGCCAAACCTTCCAACTGCTGGGTGTACACCCGTGAAATGGCGTCCCACCGAAGGGCGGGCTTGAAAATTTTTCCTACCGGAGTCAGCGGAATCTGGTTCAGGATCACCACCTGGCGGGGTACGGCGGCCCGTTCCCCCACTTCCTTTTTCAAATGATCCATGATGGCCTCTTCGGAAAGGCCAGCCCCTTCCTGAAGCTCCACGTACGCCACCGGCACTTCCCCCGCATGGGCATCGGGCGCGCCCACGGCCGCCGCCACCTTGACACCGGCCAGCCGGTACAAGGGTTCCTCGATGGACATGGGGTCGATGTTGTGCCCGCCCCGGATGATCAGCTCCTTTTTGCGGCCGGTCAGCCAGAAATACCCTTCGGCGTCCTGGCGGCCCAGATCGCCGGTGTTCACCCAGCCCTCCCGAGGATACAGGCTTTTGTTGTGGGCCTGGTCCAGGTATCCCTTGAATACGTTGGGGCCCTTGATGCAGATGCTCCCGATCTCGTTGGGGGCCGCGTCCCGGGCGGCCTTGCCGTCGTCGTCCAGCACGAACACCTTCATCTCCTGGTACGGCAGCCGGATCCCGATGGACCCCACCCGGCTTTCGCCGTACAAGGGATTGATGGACGATGCGCAGGTCCCTTCGGTCAGCCCGTAGCCTTCCAATATCCGCATGCCCGTGGCCTTTTCGAACCGCTGGAAGAGTTCCACCGACAGCGGGGCCGCGCCGCAAATAAGATACCGGAGCGACGAAATATCCACGTTCCCCTTGGGAACATCGAGAAGCACCGACAGGATGGTAGGCACGGCGGAAAAGGAAACCGCCTTGTAATGTTCCACGATCTTGTAGAAATTGGGCCACAAGGTGGGGTCCCGGTAACCCATGGGCGACAGGAGTACCACTCGGGCGCCCACGCTGAAGGGGAACGAACCGGTTACGGTTGTGCCGTTCACGTGGAACAGCGGCAGACCGCACAAAATGGTTTCGCCCACCCCCAGTTCGCCGGCCTGGCCGATCATGAAGGTCATGGCCGCTTCGTTGAAGTGGGTGTGGGGAGCCAGCTTGGGTGTGCCGGTGGTGCCGCCGGTATGGTACATGGACGCCATGTCGTCCGGAGCGATCTGGCGTTTGGAATCCAGGCCGGCGCCGTTGTATTTGGCCAGGGTTTCATCGAACCCGTAAATGCCTTCCTTTTCGTCCGTGGGGCCCATGACTCGGACAATGGCCTTCAGGTTCGGCAGGTCCTTGCGGATGGCCGCCGCTTTTTTCCAAATATCGCTGCCGGGGAATTCACCCAAGGCCACCAGCACCTTGGTCCCGGCCGCCTGGCAGATTTCGGCGATGGTTTTGGGTTCGAGCATGGGATTGATGGGATTGACCACGCCGGCCGCTTCGCCGCCCCACAGCGTGTAGTGGGTATGGGGAAGGTTGGGCAGCAGATACGAGATCACGTCCTTGGGGCCCACGCCCAGGTCGTAAAACATGTTGGCCGCGCGGTTGATGTTGGCCCATAGGTCCCGGTACGTCACGTTCATGGGGTTCTGATACAGCTCGCCGGAAAAAAGGAACGTGATGGCGGTGGCGTCCGGGTTGATGGCCGATCCTTTCTGGATCAGATGGTACGGGCTGAAGGCGGGGATGCGTTCGGTCAGAGGTGTGCGTTCAAAGGCCTCGATATCGGCCAGGGTACGGATTTTCAGCTTTTCCATATCCCTTCCTCCTTTGGCGTTCGGCGGTTGGTGGTTTTTCTTTTACGATGGTTGCGGGGAAGATACGCCGGGGGATGGGTTCTGTCAACGAGATTTTGATCGATCGATCAATCAATGCCCCCCGGAGACCGTCCTTGGCCCGCCCCATGGGCGCCGCCCGGGGAGGATTCGTGGAAGAAGGCGGAAGGACCGGGAAGGGCGGAGGAGTGATAAGGGGCTGGTTCGTTAAGGCCGCGAGGGCGCCCAAGGGAGGAACCAAGTGTGCCTTGGGGGCGGGACCAGACCCGCCCCCAAGATCGCCGCTCGTTTACCCGATTCGGGAGACCGTGGTTTCTTCCAGGGGGAAGTCCTTGGTGAATTCCTTGAAAAAAATGTCCGGGTCCACGATGCCTTCGGGCGCGAACACGCCCGGACCCTTGATCTTGCCATCCAAATACATCAACGCGCCGATGACCGAGGGCAAGGCGGTGAGCTTATCGGCCGGGCCGCCGCTGCCGAACACATGGCGCATGGGCCGCCCGTCTTTTTCGCCGCGCACTTCCGTTCGCAACACCACGCCTTCAATTCCGAATTCCCCATATTTTTCCCAAACTTCGGTGAACAGGGCTTCGGCCATCTTGGGGGCCAGTTCCGGCAGGGCCAGGATGATCCGGGTGGCCACTTCACGGGCCGGGATTTTTTGGTCCTTGAAGGGGATAAGGGTGGTGTCGGCCAGCCCGAGCTGTTTGAAGAGCATGGCCAGTTCCTCGAACCGCCGGGGCCACACGCCGCCCCGGTTGGTCACGTTTTTCACTCCCGGATAATAGCGGGGAATCGTGACCGGTTCGGGATGGCCTACTTCCGATACTTCGAAAAACCCGATGGGGGCGATGAATTCCATGACCTTGGGGTTGGATACGGCTGGAATTTTCACCCATTGGCCGTCGTGAAACGACACCACCTCGCCGGTGACCGCGTGGAGGTAATGTTCGACGATGGCCGGTCCGGTCATCTTAGGGTCGATGGCCGTCCAGGCCCAGGCCGTGTCGACATCGTCCACCCGATCCAGCCGGTCCGCGCCTTTTTTGGCCATGATGTTCGTGGCGCCCGGCGTGGCGCCCAGACCCACCACCACGGTCACGCCTTTTTTCACCGCTTCGTCGTGGAGGGCGAGCTGTTTTTCCATGGCGTCGCCGTCGTCGCACACGTCCACCAGAAAGGTTCCGGCCTCGATGGCGGCGCGGACAATGGCTTCACCATACTGGTAGTAGGGGCCCACCGTACTGATCACCGCGTCGGCTCCGGACATCAGCGCCACCAACCCGGCCCGGTCGTTGGCGTCCACGGCCATCGCCGTCGTCCGGCCGCCCGCTTCGGCGGCCAAGGCCCGGGCCGCTTCCAGGTTGTAATCCGCGATCACCACATCCACGTCCGGAGCCCGCCGGACCAGTTCCCGAACTCCGCTGGCGCCAATATGTCCGGCGCCCCCCAAAGCCATGACTTTGCTCATGAGATCGATCCTTTCCTGATGCTGGTTCGATTGTCGTTTTATCCGCGGACCGGCCTTTTTAGATAGGTCCGCCGTTCTCAAGCTGTTGTTGGGACAGGCCGCCCGGAGCATCCTCCGGTCAGGCCGCCAGCCCCAGCAGTTGGGCCGCGTTTTCGTACAACAGTCTTCTTTCCAACCCTTTGTCCCCCCGGCAGGCGGCCCGTACCGCGGCAATGCAGACCGGCATATCTCCCCAAGGCCAATCCGACGCGTACATCACCCGTTCCGGGCCGAAAACCCGAACCAATTCGCGAATGTGATCCGGGGCTTGGAAGGATGTATCCACCAGTGTGTTCGGGAGTCCGCCCATCAGGTCCATGACGTCCCGGTATTCGAATATGCCGGCGTGGCCCACGATGAACCGGACCTGGGGAAAAGCTTTAACCAGGCGGACGGCATGCCGAAGCGCGCC
>JAGVGV010000031.1 GCA_020056895.1 Deltaproteobacteria bacterium | reverse complement strand
GTGGGGGCTTCGGGAGCCAGCAGATTCAAACACCGCCGCCCCCGCCATTCCTCGTTTCGCTGGACCGCCGCCACCACCGCCTTGGCCATTTCGGCCGGGCCGGCGGCTTGGTCCAAAAGCGCCTTGGCCAAAGCCAGAGCTTCGAGGTCATGCACCTCGAACGTTGATTTCGCCATATTATCCGACATGGTCAGAACCTCCCATCGTTCGTTCCGCTCGTGGTTTTTCCAAAAAGGCCGCCAGTTCCCGGGACGCGGCTTCCAGGTGCACCCGGAGCTGTTCCAGGGCCGCGGTCGAGTCCCGGTCCCGGCAGGCTTGAAGAATCCGCCGGTGTTCCTCGTTGCTGGCCCGCCGGTATTGGGGATCGGCCAGGTAGATCAGCAGGTACCGGCCCACGTTGTCGTGAAGAGCCCGGATGGTTTCGACCATCCGAGGCATGCCGGAAGCCTGGTACAACGTCTGGTGGAATTCCCAGTTCAGCCGCCCCCACTGAGCTCGGGTTTCTTCCTGTTCCAGGATGGAAAGGACGGATTCGGCCCGGATCAGGCGGGCCCGGTCCAGCCGGGGAAGGGCGATCCGCAGGGCGGCGAGTTCCAAAGCGATCCGCATGGTATAGATTTCCACCGCTTCGGCGGCGGACAGTTCCGATACCACCGCGCCCCGGTTGGGGGTGAAGGTCACCAATCCTTCGGCTTTGAGCTGGATCAGGGCCTCGCGGACGGGGACCTTGCTGACCCCCAGAGTGTCGGCGATGCGGTCCTGCCGAAGAGGCTGGTGGGCGGGCAGGGAGCCATCCAGGATGCCCTGGCGGATGGCCTGGACGACATAGTCGGCGGTGTGTCCGGAGAACCCCTGAGGGGCTGGGATGATGGTATCCATGGATACATCGTATAATCGTATACGATTTGTGTCAAGAAAAAACACCGGTTCGGCAAAAAGAAAAAGCCCCCGGAACGGGGCGGTTCCAGGGGCTGGGGAAGGGTTTGGTTCGGTCGGGATCGGGAGCCGGTGCTTCCGAGCCTCCCGATCCGGTGGCTTGCGAGGTTAATGCACGGCCACTTCAATGCGTTTGGGCTTGACCTCCTCCCGTTTGGGAATGGTGATGGTCAGAAGACCGTCCTTGACCTGGGCGGCCACCTTTTCCCCATCCGCGTCGTCCGGCAGGATGAAGGTTCGGACAAAGGAGCCATACCGCCGTTCGCGCAGATGGTAGTTCTCCTCCTTTTCCTCTTTTTCCTCCTTGTGCTCGGCCTTGAGCGACAGCCGGCCGTCCTCGACATGGAGGGTTACTTCGTCCTTGTTGAATCCCGGCACCTCGGCCTTGATGAAGAAGTTGCACTCATCCTCGGTCACGTCCACTTTGGGCGCCTTGACCTTGGTTTCGGCGATCGAATCAGTGAAAGAAGGGCCGCAAAAGAACCGGTCAAAATCGACTCGCGGGAAAAGCGAGAAGGGATTGCATTTCACGATATCCAACATGGCACGCACCACCTTTCGTTGGTTTCATCATCGTTCTTGAGCTGTAAAGTAATCCCGCTTTCGGAGGTGTCAAGGTTGAATTTTACCTGATTAACAACATGTTGAAAGTACGGCGGGGCGGAAATATGAATGAAAAATAGAATATAAACATTAGAGAATGATTGTCAATAATCGGGAAAAAATGAACAAGATGTTTCGGATTCGAGGTCCGGTTAAACATGTTTTTAACGCACCGGAAAACCATTAATAGGAATCCATTCACGGGAGGGGCACGAAGGGCTTGCAAAAGAAAACGGGCTGCCCTATGTTGGAACAAGAGCGATTTGGGACCGGCGGCAAAGGCCGGCGCCCGCTCCCGTGCCGCGAGGGAGGCCGCCAGGGATGGACCACAAAAGCCCCCGGGATACGGAGTTGACGGCCGCCGGCTGGACGCGCCAGTTTTCGGCCAGTTTGCCTCGCCTGGACGACGCGGTGGAGGCGTACCGGGAAATGGGGCTGGACGTGCGGCTGGAACCCGTGGACCTATGCCCTGGGAACGGCGGCTGCCTGGCCTGTTTGGCCGAAAACCCGGGACAGGTCAAGGTCATCTACACCCGCCCGGCGGGGGAGGGGAAGCCCGAAGAGCAGACCTTGGAGTAGTGACTGGATGGATTCTTTAGCTTATACATCATCCGCCATCAAAACCCTTTTGGCCAGTCACCAGGCCCGGACGGTCGATCTGGCCGAAGGGCTTCGTCCGGCCGCCGTGCTGGCTCCGTTTCAGGACATCCCGGAAAAAGGGCTCAGCCTGATTTTCACGAAAAGGACCGACAACCTGGACAACCACCGGGGCCAAATCTCCTTTCCCGGGGGCATGATGGACCCCGAAGACGCCGGCCCCCGAGCCACCGCGCTTCGGGAGACCTTCGAGGAAATCGGCGTACGGCCCGAAGATGTGGACCTGTGGGGCCGATTGAACCAGGAAGCCACGGTCACCGGATTTTCCGTGGCCCCCTTCGTGGGCCGGATCCCGCACCCCTATGCGTTCAACCTGAACCGCCAGGAAGTCGAACGGTTGATCGTGGTCCCCCTGGACCATCTGCTGGACCCCGCCTTTTTTTCCCAGGAATATTACCACTGGAACGACCGGTATTATAAAACCTACAAATACCAGTACGGCGACGACGTGATCTGGGGCGCCACGGCCCGGATGGTCCACAATCTTTTGAGCCTGTTAACGTCCGGCCGCGAGCCCGAGGACGGCGGCCCCATCGTGGGATTGCCGAACCCCAAGTAGCGCCGGATTCCGCTGGCCCATGGCCCAACCCGGGTCTTTAACCATATTCACCGGTTGCCCGATACCCTGCGATATTATTGATGGAAATTGACTGAAACGGGCCGATTTTCCGGCGGATTCAGGTCCAAACCTGGGGCGGGGCGGCCTGTTGCCTAGGTAACCCTTTGGATCTACCTCTTTTCTTAAAAAAGCAAAAAAAACATGCAAAAGGGCTTGCACCGGGCCGGCGCCGGGTATATATTCTAAACCAACAACAGAGGTTTCTTGGGCGCAGGTGATCGGGTCTGGCGGCAGATCCGTCAATGGAAAAAAAAACAAAGCATAACGTGCAACCAAGGGTTTCTGACCGACCTCCGCACGGCGCCACAGGAAATCTTGATGAAACCGCTGAATAGCCTTCGGCGGTTTCGTTTTTCGCCCCCACTAAATCAGCCAAACCAGAAAAAACGAACCTCATGGATCTGAATCACCGGAATGACCAGTGACCGGGATTCGTCTTTTCCCCTATGCCCCCCGCTCTTCGCCTTACGCCGGAGGCGCCGGCGCCCCCGGCCGATCCGGTTCAAGTGAAATTGGCGCCGCTTTTTTTCATCATCTCCACGAACCGGCTTTCGGAAACGTCCATGTATTTATTCCGGATGTCCAGGATTTCATCGAGCGCCTCCATAAAGACGTCGACCACCTGGGGATCGAAATGAGAGTCCCGGCCTTCGCGGATGATTTCCAACGATTTTTCAAGCGAAAATGGTTCCTTATACGGCCGCCGGGACAGTAGGGCGTCGAACACGTCGGAAATGGCCACGATCCGGCCGACCAAGGGAATCCGATTCCCCTTGAGGCCCC
Source organism: Deltaproteobacteria bacterium (assembly GCA_020056895.1). GTDB lineage: Bacteria > Desulfobacterota > Desulfarculia > Adiutricales > JAGVGV01 > JAGVGV01. The sequence continues at coordinate 2,410 of JAGVGV010000031.1, read as the reverse complement.
GGGGATAGCCGGACCCATCCCATTTTTCGTGGTGGGTCAAGGCAATGACTTCGGCCAGCTTGATGAACCCTTCGGTGGACCCTTCCAGAATCCGGCCGCCGATGGTGGTGTGCCGGCGCATGATCTCCCATTCTTGCGGAGTCAACCGGCCAGGTTTCAGCAGGATGTGATCAGGAATGCCGATCTTGCCGATGTCGTGCATAGGCGAGGCATAAAGAATGCGCTGGACCGTGGTTTCCCCCAGTTCCAGGCGGCGAGCCACCACCGCGGCCATGTTGCTCATGCGAAGGATGTGGGAGCCGGTATCTTCATCTTTGTATTCGGCCGCCCGGGAAAGGCGATGAATGGTTTCCAGGGAGGCCCTGGTGATTTTTTCGTACGCGGTTTTCAGTTCTTCGGTCCTGAGGGCCACTTCGGCTTCCAAATGGGCCCGATAATCCCTCATGTGGTCGTTGTACGCCTTGACCTTTAAAAGCGAGCTGACGCGGGCTCTGAGTTCCAAGCGGTCCACCGGCTTGGTCAAAAAGTCGTCGGCGCCGGTTTCAATGGCCCGGACCCGGTCTTCCACGTCCTGCAACGCCGTAACCACCACGATGGGGATGAGCATGGTATCGGGCTGGGATTTGAGCCGCTGAGCCACCTCGAAACCGTTCATGCGGGGCATCATGATATCGAGCAGAATCAGGTCCGGGGGCGTGGCGGCGACCTGGGCCAGAGCTTCCTGGCCGTCCCGCGCCAGGACCACCTGATATCCCTGAGGCCGGAGCAGGGCTTCGAGCAGTCTTAGGTTCATGTCCTCGTCATCCACTACAAGGATAACGGGGGTTTTTTCCTTAATAGGTTCCGAAGCGGTGGTCATGGGACGCTTCTCCTCGAACGGACAAGGGTGGCGGTTGGGCCGTCCCCCAGGATTCCTTCCTTGAGAGACCCCGTTCTTTCAGCATACCGGCCGAGGGGGTTTTCGGGCAAGGGAAAACCATTGGGGCGAGGCGGGCGTTCAGGCTGTTTCCCGGCCGCGTATCCGTTCCGTCTCGGGTTGCCTCATCTTGCCCCCCGTAACTGATGGCTTACCCGGCCGCCAATATATCTATTGTTTTTTTTCCGAACATCCGGTAGGCTCATCCTTCGGTTCGACCCCCGCCGGGAGGGTGGGGGCGGACAAGGATCGAATCGATTCGCCACAACACGTCAGGATGCGGCTTTATGGCGTTCAATCCGTTTTTCAAATTTTTCTCGAACGACTTGGCCATCGACCTGGGCACGGCGAACACGCTGGTGTACATGAAGGGGCGGGGGATCGTGCTTCGTGAGCCGTCGGTGGTGGCCGTGCGCAAGGATGTCCGCGGGGGGGCTCGTGTTCTGGCCGTCGGGATCGAAGCCAAGGAAATGCTGGGCCGGACGCCCGGCAACATCGTGGCCATTCGTCCGATGAAGGACGGCGTGATCGCCGATTTCGACATCACGGGCGCCATGCTCCGGCATTTCATCCGCAAGGTTCATAAAAACCGACGGACTCTGGTCCGGCCCCGGATCATCATTTCCGTGCCATCGGGGATCACTCAGGTGGAAAAGCGGGCCGTCCGGGAATCGGCTCAATCCGCCGGGGCGAGTGAAGTGTACCTGATCGAAGAACCCATGGCCGCGGCCATTGGCGCGGGATTGCCCATCACCGAACCCACGGCCAACATGGTGGTGGATATCGGCGGGGGGACCACCGAAGTGGCCGTGATTTCCCTGGCCGGTATTGTTTTTTCCAAATCGGTGCGGGTGGCCGGAGACAAGATGGACGAGGCCATCCTGCAGCATATCAAGCGGAAATATAATCTTCTGATCGGTGAACGGACGGCCGAGATCATCAAAACCACCATCGGCACGGCCTATCCCATGGAACAGCTCGACACCATCGAAGTCAAGGGCCGCGACCTGGTGAGCGGTATCCCCAAGATCGTGGCCATCGATTCGGAGGAGGTCCGCAAATCCATTACCGAGCAGATCGAAACCATCGTCGAGACGGTGCGGATTGCCTTGGAGCAAACGCCTCCGGAACTGGCCGCCGACATCGTGGATCGGGGCATTGTTCTGACCGGCGGGGGGGCGCTCTTGAGGAACCTGGACGTTCTGCTCCGGGAGGAAACCGGGCTGCCCATCACCATCACCGAGGACCCGTTGTCCACGGTGGTTCTGGGGTCAGGCCGCGCCCTGGACAATCTGGCCGTTTTGAAAGAGGTCATGATCCAGTAGGCCGCCGGCCCCGGCGGGGGGGCGGCCCTCATCCACCAATCCTTTTTCTCCCCTTGGCCATGGTCCGGACCATCGCATGTTCCAACGGATGCGCCTGATTCCGCTGGTGGCGGTCGTGGTACTCACGATCATCACGTTGTCATACCACGTGGATTCCTCCCCCAGGTCC
>JAGVGV010000662.1 GCA_020056895.1 Deltaproteobacteria bacterium | reverse complement strand
TTGAAACACTTGGGCGCTTTCCGGCCGCTTGCCGGGAACCACGTCCACTACTTCGGGAATCACGTCCCCGGCCCGCTGGATGCGAACCGTATCGCCGACTCGGACATCCTTGGACCGAACATTGTCTTCGTTGTGAAGCGTGGCCCGGCTGACGGTGACGCCTCCCAACCGGACCGGCCGCATGATGGCCACCGGCGTCAGCACGCCCGTCCGGCCCACCTGCACGTCGATGGTTTCCACCACCGTTTCCGCCTGGGCCGGGGGAAATTTATAAGCCAAAGCCCACCGGGGGCTTCGGGACGTGGTTCCCAGCCGCCGTTGGGCGTCCAGGTCATTGACCTTGATGACCACGCCGTCGGCCTCGTACGCCATCCGGTCCCGTTGTTCGGCCAAACGGCGGTATGCCTCGAACACATCCTCGATAGACGAACACCGGGCCACTTCGTTCGTGTTCCGGTTGACCCTCAGGTCCAGGTTTCTCAAAAAGCCCAGCAGTGCTTCGTGGGTCGCCGCGCCGGTGTCTTCGGGCCGGGCCGCGGCATAGGCGAACATGGCCAGGGCGCCTCGCTTGGCCGTGATTTTGGCGTCGAGCTGCCTCAGCGTGCCCGAAGCCGCGTTCCGGGGGTTGGCCAGTTCCGGTTCGCCGGCCTTGGATCGTTTCTCGTTCAGCTTTTGAAAGCTTTCGAGCGGCATGTACACTTCGCCCCGAACGTCCAGCCGGTCCGGAATGGTCTGGTCTTTGCCGATGGCCCTAAGGCGGATGGGCACATCCTGGATGGTCTTGACGTTGGCCGTTACGTCTTCGCCCACCCGGCCGTCCCCCCTTGTGGCGGCCACGGTCAGTTCGCCGTTTTCGTATACCAGTTCAATGGCCACGCCGTCGATCTTGGGTTCCACCCAATAGGTTACGGGTCCGGTCAGGCCCAAAAACTTTTTCACTCGGGCGTCGAAGTCCCGCACTTCACCTTCGGTAAAGGCGTTGTCCAGGCTGAGCATGGGAGCGGCGTGCGTTACTGGCTGGAAGCCCGAGGCGACGGCGCCGCTTACCTTTTCCGTGGGGCTTTCGGTGGAGCGAAGGTCCGGATGGGCTTCTTCCAAGGCTTGGAGCCGCCGGACCAGCACGTCGTATTCGGCATCGCTGATTTCGGATTGGTTTTCTTCGTAATACAGGCGGTTATGGCGTTCGATCTCCTCCCGGAGGCGGGTTATTTCCTGGGCCGGATCGGGCGGTTGAGCGGTCACGGAGTTCCCCTTTTCTCGATTCGATGTCCCGCGGACGGGATATTGGAGAGGAAGGCCGGTTTCTCCAGTTACCGGCCATTCGTGTATCCCGATTTTCGGTTGTATCCAAAAGCGACCGGTTTTGTCCAGAGCCATCCCCCGACCGACTCGGTCCCGGGCTTCCCTCAAGGTTGAAAAACGCCAACGATAAGACTACACTCAGGCCGTTATTCGGATCGGATCCGCTTTCCCCCATCCGAGGAAAACCAGAAGCCGACGCGGATCCTCCTTCGTTATGCCGGAACGACCCTTTCGATGGAGGAGCAGCTCAGGTGGCCGAAATAACTCCTCTTCCCAATCCTTCCCGTCCGTCCTGGGGGGTGATCGCCCTCCGGATTCTCATTGGGTATTTCCTTCGCCCCTTTCCCAAGGCCGAAGGCTTTTCCCCCTACCGTTTTCCCGGATTCGCCGCGCATCTGCCCATCTGGGGCCTGATCACCGGCATGGGCTTTTATTGGGGCTGGCCGGAGGAAGGCCTAAGGCCCTTGATCGCCCTGTGGATGGTGGCCGGCCTGTACCTGGGCCGCGACCTGGCCATCATGTGCCACTACATGGGCTGCCTGGGGTTCCTGCCCATGGTCCTTTTTTTGGTTCTGATCTCCAAGGGCCCCGTATGGCTGATGCCGGTGAAGGAATTCGCCGATTATTACGGAAGGTTCCACTACCCTTTGGCCTGGGTCCAAAGCGGGTTGTTGGCCTTCGTTTGGGGCTGGGCCGTCTGGTCCATGGTGGGCGAGGCCGCGGTTGAGGTTACGGAAGAGGACGTTTCATCCGAAACCGATCCCGACATCGAGAGGGACCTGGACCGGCTCCTTGATCCTAATACGGATGAGGCCGGGGAACGGGAACGGCTGATGGAACCCGAAGCGGAATCCACCCCAGAAAAAGGGGAAGACAAGTGAAGCGCGGCTTTACTCCGGGCCGGTTGCCGTACGATGATGGCGTGGCCCGTTGCTATCAGGCCTTTGATCTGCCGTACGGGGCCTCCCTGGCCGACGTGGACCGCCGGTACCAGGATTATCTGGCCAAATGTCACCCGGACCGGCATCGGAACAACCCCGACCTGCTTTCGGACGCCTTCAAACTGACGGGTATTCTGTCCTGGGCCCATGGGGAAATTTTGTCCGCCTGGCAAAGGCTGAAACCCCCTCGGCCGCCGTTACCCTATATCAAGGAAATAGCGGATTGCTACCAGGCCCTGGACCTGCCCTATGGCGCGCCCTTGGACCAGGTGGCCCAGCGCTGGAAGGAATACCTGAAAAAAGTCCATCCCGACCGGTTCGCCGGCCAGCCGGA
>JAGVGV010000466.1 GCA_020056895.1 Deltaproteobacteria bacterium | reverse complement strand
GCCGGCCCATCCCGGCTGTTTTAAGCCGCCGGGTGCCGTCGGTGCACGGCCGGGCGGATTACGTTCGCGTGCGGCTGGAAGATACCTCCGGCGGCTTGGTGGCGCATCCGCTGTTGGGACCTTCCGGAATCATTTCCACCATGGTCCAGGCCGATGGCCTGATCGTGATCGGCCTGAACGAGGAAGGCCGGGATCAGGGCGCCCGGGTGGATGTTTTTCCTTTTGATGGATGAAATGGAGCGGACCATGAAAAAATCCTCGGATCGGCACGTATATTTGAATCTGAAGACCCTGGACGAGGCCCGGGAGATTTTCCTGGCCCGGTTCCGGGGCCGGACCACGACGGGCGAAGAAACCGTGCCCACGCCCGAAGCCCTGGACCGGGTGACGGCCGCGCCGATTTTTGCCCGGCTTTCATCGCCCGGGTACCATTCGGCGGCGATGGACGGAGTGGCTCTGCGGGCCGAAGACACGTACGGCGCCGGTCCGGACCAGCCCCGGGACCTGGCGGTGGGCCAAAACGCCTTTTTCGTCAACACCGGCCAGATTCTGCCCGAAGGGACCAACGCGGTGGTGATGATCGAACAGGTTCAGGAATTGGACCCGGGAACCGTTCGGATCGAAGCCTCGGCGTACCCGTACCAGCACGTCCGCAAGGTGGGCGAAGACATCGTGGCCACGGAAATGGTGGCGGCCCAAGGGCGAAAGCTGGGGCCCTACGAACTGGGCGCTCTGGCGGCGGCCGGCGTACTCGAAGTGCCGGTCCGTCCCCGGCCTAGGGTGGCGGTGATTCCCACCGGGTCCGAACTGGTCAGCTTCGCCGATCTGGGCGCGGGAGCTCCGGCGGCCGGCCGGATCGTCGAATTCAACTCGATCATCCTGTCCGGCCTGATCCGGCGGGCCGGAGGCGACCCCACCCTCTTTCCCGTGGCGCCCGACGAACCCGGCCGCATCCAGGAAGCCATCAGCCAGGCCGCCAAAGGGGATTTCGACCTGGTGATCATGAACGCCGGTTCTTCGGCCGGCGGAGCCGATTACACGGCCGACGCCATCGCCGCTCTAGGCGAAGTGCTGGTTCACGGCATTACCATCATGCCCGGAAAACCCACCATTTTGGGCGTGGTGAACGATAAGCCGGTCATCGGCAATCCCGGGTACCCCGTGTCGGCGGTGATTTCCTTCGAACAACTCGCCGCGCCCCTTTTGTACAGCCTTGTGGGCCTTCCGACACCGGAACAACCTCGTCTCCGCGTGGCCCCCACTCAGGCCATCCCTTCCCGGCTGGGCCTGGAGGAATTCATCCGGGTGAAACTGGGCCGGTTGGGCGACCGGGTGGTGGCCGTGCCGTTGCCTCGGGGAGCCGGGTCCATCACCACGCTGACCCGAGCCGACGGCATGATCCGGATTCCGGCGAACAAGGAAGGCGTGGCCGCGCTGGAAGAAGTGGACGCCGAACTGATCCGTCCGGCTTCCGAGATCGAAGGCGCCTTGATCGCCATCGGCAGCCACGACAACACCCTGGACCTCCTGGCCGATCTGCTCCATCGCCGAAACCCCCGGTTCAGCCTGTCGTCCGGCAACGTGGGGTCCCTGGGCGGTTTGTTGACGATGAAACGTGGATTCTGCCACCTGGCCGGGTCTCATTTGCTGGATACCACGACCGGCGAGTACAACATTTCGTACCTTAAAAAGCATCTGGCCGGCCTGCCGCTAAGGCTGGTCCATCTGGTCATGCGGGATCAGGGGTTCATCGTTTTGCCCGGCAATCCGAAAAACATCGTGGGGTTCAAGGACCTGGCCCGGCCGGGGGTCCGGTACGTGAACCGCCAGGCCGGCGCGGGCACTCGGATATTGCTGGATTATCATCTTAAATCAGATGGGATTCAGCCGGACCAAGTGCTGGGGTACGATTACGAAGAAACCACGCACATGGCCGTGGCCGTGGCGGTTCTGTCCGGCCGGGCCGACGCGGGGCTGGCGGTCTATTCGGCGGCCAAGGCCCTGGACCTGGATTTCGTGCCCGTCACCACCGAGGAGTATGACCTGGTGATCCCCGAAGCGTACTGGTCCGATCCCCGAATCCAGACCCTCATGGATGTCATCCGGTCCAACGACTTCATCCGGGCGGCTCGAGCCCTGGGCGGGTATGGAACGGACCGGACCGGCCAGGTGCTGTGGACCTGGGACGGCCAAGGGGATGGGGAGGCGGGCGCATGAATCGGACCGATCCGCCCATCGTTTTGATCGTGGGCCGGTCCGACGCCGGCAAAACCACGCTCATCGAAAAACTGCTGCCCCGGCTGACGGCTTTGGGCCTCAGGGTGGGCACGGTCAAGCACGACGTGCATGGTTTCAGCATCGACCATCCGGGCAAGGACAGCTATCGGCACAAGGCCGCCGGAGCGGTCCAGACTATTTTGTCTTCGCCCCAAAAGCTGGCCATGGTCCGGGATACGGACCACGACCACACTCTGGAGGAATTGCTCCCCCTGTTCAACGGCGTGGACCTGATTCTGACCGAAGGGTACAAGCGGGAAGCCCGGCCCAAGGTGGAAATTTTCCGGCCCGAAGTGTATGCCGACCCCTTATGCCGCGAGGATGATAACCTGGTGGCGCTGGTGTCGGACGCCTCGGTGGACCTGGGCGTTCCCCGCTTTGGGCTGGAAGACTTGGACGGTCTGGCCGGGTTTTTAAAACAGCGGTTCGTGTCCGGCCAAGCCGGGGATTAGGAGCATCAGGGGAACCCGGTTGCCGGCGTCGAACCCGGAAACACCTTCGGGGATCAGGAAGAGTGCGTTTTTGCGGGCCATGGACCCCAAACGGCTAGCCGAACGGACCGGCCGGGCCGTCAGGCCGTCGGGGGTTCGTACGGCCACGGCGTGGACCACCTGAGTCCAGTCCGCCGGACCTTCCACGGTTTCAACCAGCCGGGCTTGGGTTTCGGGGAAAAAGGGCGGCCGGAAGCCGGCCATGGCCAACAGGCCGGGCAGAGCCAGAAGCAGAAAGGCCGCTTCGTGGGACGGCGGACCGCCGGGCAGGATGAAAAAGGGGCGGCCATCCAGGAGCCCGAAACCGGCGGCCTTGCCCGGACCCAAACGAACCCGGTGAAAAAAGCCTTTCCAGCCCATTTCCACCAACAGCCGAGGCATCAGGTCCCGTTCGCTGCCCCAGGCGCCGCCGCTGGTGATGAACGCATCGGCCTGGGGTTCCAGGTCCAGGATGGTTTGGCGGATGTGGTCGGCTTGGTCCGGAGCCACCTGGGACGTCACCCGGGGAAAACCAAAAGCCTTCAGCCAGGACACGGTTTCCACCATGT
>JAGVGV010000709.1 GCA_020056895.1 Deltaproteobacteria bacterium | reverse complement strand
TGGTCGGCCGAACCTTGCGGGAACGGGCTCAGGCCCTCATCGACGTGGCCCACCCGGAAGACCGGCCCGAACTGGTCCGGCGGGCCAAGGACGCCCACATTCTGTACGCCGACCAGATTTACCTGGAAAACACCGGCCGGCTGTACCCCGAAGACGCTCAGTCCATTCACGAATTCAAGGGCGGCCTGACCGTCCGGTTCCGGGCCATCCGGCCTTCGGACGAAGAGGAAATGCGCCGCCTGTTCTACCGGTTTTCCTCGGAGGCCGTGTATTACCGCTATTTCAGCCCGGTAAAAGCCATGCCCCATGCCCGCATGCAGGAATACGTGAACGTGGATTTTCAGTCCACCATGGCCATCGTAGGGCTGGTGGGTCCGCCCGGAGCCGGCCGGATCATCGCCGAAGCCCGGTACGTCAAAGCGCCGGACGCGCCCTTCGCCGACGTGGCTTTCGTGGTGGACGAAGCCTACAGCGGCCGGGGCATCGCCACGTATTTGTTTCTGGAATTGATCCGCCTGGCCCGGGATCGAGGCATCCGAGGCATGACCGCCGACGTTCTGGCCAACAACACCAGCATGTGGAAAGTATTGGAAAAAGCGCCCTACCCCCTAAAGGCGCATCGAGAAACGGATTACTACCATTTCGAAATCCCGTTTCATCCGCCGGCCGCGACGGGCTGATTCCGGACCCCTCCCCCCGGCCCGTTCCACCGGGCCGGGGCGGCTTGTGACCCGGCGGCTCCTCCAGTATAATTTCCATCAAACAGCCGATCCGTATACCGGAACGCCCAGGCCTTCGTCTCCGACTCCGGTGGGTGAAGCGCCCAATAGCGGCCGGGCCTCTGGTTCACGCGAAACGTTCCTGTTCGGATGTTCTTTGGGGCTCTCCCTGAAGGAGGCGGCCATGAGGCGATGGTGGATGGCCACGGTTCTGGCGGCGCTGGTCACGGTTTTCAGCTTCGCGCCCGCCCAGGCCGGAGAAAAGGTCCGGATGGCCACCCTGGATTGGGAGCCATACATTGGCCAAAGCCTCAGAAACCAGGGGTTCGTGGCCGAGATTATCCGGGCGGCTTTTTTCCAGGCCGGAATCGAGGTCGAGCTCGATTTTCTGCCCTGGGCCCGAGCGGTCAAAATGGCCGCGGACGGCCGGTACGATGGGTATGGTCCGGAATACATGGCCGAGGAAGTGAAGCGGCATTCCCTTTTTTCCGATCCCTTCCCCGGCGGCCCCTTGGGCCTTTTCCGAAAAAAGGGACGGAACATCACGTACAAAACCCTGGACGACCTTAAGCCGTACCGGATCGGCGTGGTCCGGGGGTACGTGAACACCCGCGAATTCGACGCCGCCGATTTCCTGACCAAGGAAGAAGCGCCGGACGACCTGACCAACCTGAAAAAACTGGTGAAAAACCGGCTGGATCTGGTGGTCGCCGACAAGTATGTGGGCCTGTACCTGGCCCAGCGGCATCTGGGCCAAGACGCCGGCATGGTGGAATTCGTGGAACCCGCCCTGGAAATGAAAGAGCTTTACTGGTGCTTTTCCCTGAAAGCGCCGGGCCACGAAACCAGGGTAAGGCAATTCAACGAAGGCCTGAAAAAGATCACGGCGGACGGTTCCATCCGCCGGATCATGAAGGCCCACGGGTTTTAATGCCGGGCGCCCGGAGTTCCGGTCCGGTAGGAACCGATCCAACCCCGATCCGGAAGAGTCCCTGTTCGTGGGTTCCGCTTCGGGTCTTTCCGGAGCCGGCGCGGGTTGGGCTTGAATCCCGTTCCCGAATAATGGTAACATTTACGTACCAAAGGAACCCGTGAGGAGGAGCCCTGTCATGCATGTCGACCGGATCATGAGCCGCGACGTGGTGACGATCAAGTCGTCGGCCGGTCTGGAAGAAGCGCTGGGGCTGATGAAGGAGCACGACATCCGGCATCTGCCCGTGGTCCAAAACGGCCGTTTGTTGGGCCTGGTCACCGAGCGGGATGTCCGGGGGGCGTTGTTTCCTTCCATGCTGGAGGAAATCCGGATCCGGGACCTGATGATCCGGGACCCGTTCACCGTTCGGCCGGACATGCCGCTCGAGGAAGCGGCGCGGATCGTGTACCGGAACAAGATCGGCTGCCTGCCGGTGGTGGATGACCGGGGCCGGGTGGTGGGGATCGTGACCGTGGCCGACATGCTGGCCGCGCTCATTGAAGTCATGGGCTTTTTGTCCGCTTCCTCCCGGTTGGATGTTCGGCTGCCCGATGACCCCGAAGCTCTGGGCAAAGCCTGCCGGATCATTCAGCAGGAAGGCGGCCGGATCATCAACATCACCCTGACCCAGGCTCCAGGCAACCGGACCATGCACCTTTTCCGATTGCAGAAAATGGACGTGGGGCCTATAGTGAAGGAAATGGAACGGGCCGGGTTCGAAGTGGATTCCAGCCTGGCTTGATGATTGACGCCCCCGAGGCGCGGAGAAAAAACCTTGGGATATTTTTTCGTCCATCCTTTGTTCCGCCAGGGGACCTCCGTGGTCCGCGCCCGCCGGCGTCCCATGCCGGGACGAATGCCCCGCCAGGGGCGATAAAACTTTCCCTCCATTTGATGCGTTTGTTTTTTCTGGTTCCGGGCTGTCCTCCCGGACCCAGACGGCTTTTTTTCTTTCGCATCGTTCCATCCGGACCCGAAGGACCGCGCGGGAAACGATGCCATTGGGGAGGATACGGCGCATTATGGCCAAAAAACAGAAAGTCACCAAGACCTACCAGGAAATCAACGAACGGATTCAAAAGGGCAAGGCCGTGGTATTGACCGCGGAGGAAGTGATCGAAGTGGTCCGCCGGGAAGGGCCGGCCAAGGCCGCCCAGCAGGTGGACGTGGTTACCACCGGCACTTTCGCGCCCATGTGTTCCTCCGGAGCCTTCATCAATTTCGGACACACCAAGCCGCCCATCAAGGCCTCCAGGGTGTGGTTCAACGACGTGCCCGCGTACGGCGGCATCGCCGCGGTGGACACGTATTTGGGCGTGACCGAACCCACCGAAGACGATCCCCTGAACCGCGTGTACCCCGGCCAGTTCAAATACGGCGGCGGCCACGTGATCCATGATCTGATCGCCGGCCGCAAGGTCCGGCTGCGGGCCGAAGGCTACGGCACGGACTGCTACCCCAGGAAAAGCCTTGAAAAAACCGTGACCCTGTCGGACCTGCCCAACGCCTTTTTGTGCAACCCCCGCAACGCGTATCAGAATTACAACTGCGCGGTCAATTCCACCAACAAGATCATCTATACCTACATGGGACCGCTAAAGCCCAAGATGGGCAACGCCAACTACAGCACGTCGGGCGCCTTGTCCCCCTTGTTCAACGATCCCTATTTCATGACCATCGGCCTGGGCACCCGCATTTTCATCGGCGGAGCCCAAGGATTCGTGGTCTGGCCCGGCACACAGCACAATCCCAACCCGCCCCGGTCCGACAACGGCGTGCCGATGAAGGCCGCCGGAACCATCATGACCATGGGCGACATGAAGGCCATGAACCCCCGGTACGTGGTGGGGGTCTCCATCCTGGGGTACGGCTGCACCTTGAGCCTGGGCATTGGCATCCCCATTCCCATGCTCAACGAGGAAATCGCCCGGTTCGTCGGCGTGACCAACGATGAGATCATGACTCAGGTGGTGGATTACGGCGTGGACTATCCTCAGGCCACGGGAGAAATTCTGGGCCGGGTGAGTTACGGCGAACTGATGTCCGGTTCCATCGTGGTGAACGGCCAGGAAATCCATACCGTCCCGCTTTCGTCCATGGTCATGGCTCGGGAGATCGCGGGAACGCTGAAAAAATGGATCGAAGCCGGCGAGTTTTTACTGGGCGAACCCCAGATGCTCCTGCCTTCGGTCCGCTGATCCCCCCTCCGCCGGCTTCGGGGCTGATTTCCCCCGGAGCCGGAGCCGGTCCTGGGGATGCTTGACCCGGCCGGCTCGGATTCCCGTAGCGGATTCCGGAGGGAAAACCGAAAGTGGACCCGTCCGGGGGGATCCGTTCAGTCTTGGGTGGCATCATTGGAGCATGGGCGCCGTTTGAGGCTCCGGCGGGCTTCAACCACCCGGGCTTTCAGCGGTCAGCTCTCAGCGGTCAGCTTGAGCGGAACGAATGCGTTTTTATTGGAAATTCAATTAAATCCGCATTCTTTCCTTATGAGCTGACGACTGATGGCTGATCGCTGACAGGTTCTCCCAAAAGCGAAGGCGTTGGATGAAGCCTGAAACCTTTGGTCCGGCGCCACCCGTAACGGAAGGCATACGTCCGGGGCGGTTCTACTGTTGAACTTTTCCAAAGATGTCTATATAATAGCGTCCTCAGAGCCAAGGGGGGCGTCCACCGCTTCTCATCAAGGGGGGGGCGGCGGAGCTGGCGGGCCCGACGAGGGGGTATGCCAGCCCTTGATGAAGAACGGCCGGGCCCATGAGCGGATTGATGCGCAATCAACGGAATGACACCCGAAAGGGATGACCGGATGACGACGGAAATCCCGCTCACCATCCTTTTCGCCGATATCTGCCAGAGCACCCAATTGTACGAAAAACTGGGGGATCGGGCGGCGTTCGCCCTGGTTTCCGCTACGCTTAACCGGCTTCAGGCCATCGTGGAACAACTGAGCGGGAAACTGATCCGGACCATCGGCGACGAAGTGATGTGCTCCTTCGACAACCCGGAAAAAGCTGGAATTGCGGCCTGCGAAATGCACCGGGCGGTCATTCAGGACCCGGAGATCAACCTCCACCGGGTGGCGCTCCGAGTGGGGCTCCACCGGGGCCCGGTCATCGAAACCGCCGACGATGTCTTCGGCGACGCGGTGAACGTGGCCGCCCGAGCCGTGGGTCTGGCCCGGCGGGATCAGATTCTCACCACCCGCGATACCCTGGAACACATCCCCAACGATACCCTTTTATGCACCCGGTACATCGGCCGGATCACGGTGAAGGGCCGGGAACAGAAGCTGGACTTTTACGAGATCATGTGGCGGGAAGACCATACCGTCACCATGGCCGATGTTCAGCAATACCTGCAAAAATCCCTGGCCGCGTCCCGCAAGACCCTGACTCTGGAATACATGGGCGACCGCATCGAGATCGGCGAGCACAACACCTATATTTCCTTGGGCCGGAGCGGAGAAAACGACATGGTGGTGCCCAAGCACTTCATTTCCCGCATGCATGCCTCCATTGAATTCCGCAACGGCAAGTTCATTCTGGCCGATCACAGCACCAACGGCCTGTATGTCCTCACGCCCGGATCCAACCCCGTTTTCGTCCACCGGGACGAAATGACCCTGCTGGCGGAAGGCCAGATCAGCCTGGGCCGGGAATTCCACAAGCAGGAAGCCCAGATCATCCGCTTTTTCGTCCGCTAGCCGGTTCCCCGGTCCCCCGGACGTTGGCGGCGGGACAAGCGAAGGAAGAAAGCCGGCCAGCGGAATATATTCTATCCGCCGTGAATTGGCTTTCTCCCTTCAACAAAGTATCCCAGGTCAAAGAACCATTTTGGGATGTGCTCAAAAAAAGGGGATCATGGTCTTGATATATTCCGGCGTATTGTGGAATCCATCCGGCCGGATGAACAATTCATACCCACACAAAACGAAAAAAATCACCAAAATCAGGACGGCCGTGGAACCGACCACGAAGGCCGCTTTTCGGTCCGTTTCATCCGGGTCCCGAGGGGTCGCCTGATCCAGAACGTCCCACCAGGATTTCAGCATCTTCGTCTCCTTCTTCCGCCAGAGGTCCCGAAACGGATGGACTCCGTTTTCATGGCGGCTCAGGAGATATAACGCACGGGCCGGTTTGCCGGGTTTTTTCAGACGGAGCACTCCGCTGTCAGCTCTCAGCGATCAGCTCTCAGCGATCAGCTCTCAGCGATCAGCTCTCAGCGATCAGCTCTCAGCGATCAGCTCTCAGCGATCAGCTCTCAGTTCATGAGGAAGGAAT
>JAGVGV010000644.1 GCA_020056895.1 Deltaproteobacteria bacterium | reverse complement strand
GCGCTGAAACCTGGAAATGAGTTTTTTCGTCCAGTTTTTCCCCGGCCAGAACCCGTTGGACCCTTTTGGCCATGGGTTCCCGGCTGGATGCATCGAACAGGTTCTGAACCAATTGTCCGACCAACTGATCTCCGGTTCGGCTGGTGTATTCATGCATGGCCGCGTTGACCGACCGGATCCGGCCGCCCTGGTCCACTTCCAGAATACCGGTGGGCGCGTGGTCCAGAACCTGCCGGTACCGGTGTTCACGTTCCCGAACCGTTTCTTCGGCCTTCAACCGGCCGAAGGTCTGGGCCAGTTGATCCGCCAGCAACCCCAGGGTTTCAATCAACGCCGGAGCCGGTGTTCCGGGCCGGTTGTTCACCAGGGTCAACACGCCGGCCGCCTGATCCGAAGCGCGGATGGGCAGGCTCACCACCAAGCGGGCCCCCCAAGCCCGAAGGTCGGGGTCTGGGTCCCCTGGGCCGCCTTCGAGGTCGGGTTCCACCATCACCCGGCCTTCCTTCCCCGCCCGGCCGGATATCGTCCGGTCCACGGATCGGGTTTGAAAACGGGGCGCGTGGGCATCGTCCAGCCCGGCGGCGCCCATCAGACTTAGTTGGGTCCCGGTTTCGTCCAGGCCTTCGATCATCACCAAGGGCCAGTCCAGCGCACGGTGGATGATCTCCGGCGCCTGGCGGCCAACTTCCTCCAGGGACGAAGCCTGAAGAAGAAACCGGGAAACGGCCAGAAGGGCATCCCGGTACCGCCGCTGCTCCCGCCGGATGTCGTGGATCCGGCGGATGGCCCCGGCCCGTTGGAGGGCGGCCCGCAGATCCCGTGGGTCCACGGGTTTGAGCACATACCCGTACAGCGGGGGCGAACCCCGATCAAAAAGGTCTTCGAGCTCGTCGGAAGAGGCCAGCAACACTACTGGAGGTCCGGTTTCGGGCGAGGCGGCGCACGGGGCGTTCAGTCCCAGGGCCGCGTCGAAAAGAATCAGGTCCGCCTTCGGGATCGATTGCGCGTCCGAGCCCGGACACTCGGGAACGACGGATGAATGGTACCCCAAGGAAGCCAGCCAACCGTTCAGTTGGGAGGCCAGCGGGAGATCGGCGGTGACGATCAGAACTTCGGACGGATGGGAAGGCGGTTCCATGAATCAATCTCCCCGGCCAACGGTCTTCAAGGGCGCCAACGGCCGGTGGATCCACTATACGGGTCCGGCTGGTTCAAATGCAAGAGCCGGGAGGGGCTGGACCAGGGCGGATTCCCTTTCCCTCTGGTCAACATGGCCATCACCCTATTTCGCCTTGCCCTTGTCCCTTTCCCCCCGGAAGGATTTGGTGTAGACTCCGGAGCCTGGCAAAGGGGTGCGCCATGGACATGACCTTATCGCCCAATCAGGTGTTGGCCATTTGGAATCTGCTCTTCACCGGCGAAGAGCCGAAACTGGCCAAGTGGAAACCCGCTCTGACTTCCGAAGAACGCCGGCCGTTGCTCGAAGCCGGGCTGGTGGAAATGGAACGCCGGGGCCGATCGATTCACGTGTTGTTGACCGAAAAAGGCTGGGCTTGGGCCGCCGCCCATCTGGACGCGTCCGTGGCCGAATCGCCCGCCGCCGCCCATGCCCTGGCGGGGGTGCTCCGGGCGCTCAAACGCCATTTGGACCATCACCAGACCACCCTGGCCCAGTTCCTGGCCGATCTATCCGAACCATCCCCCCAGCGCTCCCTGGCCTTGGAGGAACCCGAACCCCTGGAAGAACCCGGCGACGTTGAAGGCGAAGCCGGCCCGACGGCGGAGAACCCGTCGTCATCGGCCCTGGCGCCATCGATCCTGTCGGTTGAACCCGGCGACCGGCCTTTGGAGCCGGACCGTCCCGCCGATGCCGCCGTCCCATCCCTTTCCGTCACCGATCTGGCCGGCCGGATCCGCTCCGCGTATCTGAACGCTTCCGGGGGGTCCGGCAACGTCCGGGTCCGCTTGTCCCAGCTTCATCAACTGCTGGCCGATATTCCCAAAAAAGACCTGGATGCCCAGCTTGTCCGGATGCAGACCCAAGGCCAGTACGGCTTGGTGCTCTGGTCCCTGGACGATCCCTTCGACATCCGCCCCGAAGACGAAGCGGCCGCCGTGAGCGTGGCCGGTATCCGTCGCCATATCGTGTACATGGAGGCCTAGATATCGTAATGGACGGGCTGGCCGCCCTTAAATCCGCCAGCTTCGACTGGGTGATGCGCCTGGACGATGTTTGGCGGGAACAACCGTACCATGTCCCGGAATTGAACGCCGCGCTTCGGGAAGACATTTTGGCCCGCTGCCGGCAGATCGGGCGGGACCCCCGGCCTACGTCGCCTCTGGGCTGGGTGGTTCTCGGACCCGCCGGAGCGGGAAAAACCCACCTTTTGGGCAGCCTCCGACGGGAAGCCTCGGCCATGGCCCTGTTCATCCTGGTGGACCTGACCGATGTTCGGGATTTCTGGGAAGCCCTCCTGGTGGGGTATCTGAGTTCCCTCCGGGAGCCCGAGGAACGGCCTCAATTGAACCGGCTGGTGGCGGATATTTTGCGGCTGTGCGGCCAGCCCGCGGACAAGGCCGAAAAAAACGCCGAAGCCCTGGCCTCGTCCGGACTGGCTTCGCTGGTCAAGGGCATGGAAAAAATCGTGCTGGCCTTGGGCCAAAAGTACCGGCGCGGGGTGATGCAGCACCAGGATGTTCTGCGGGCTTTATTTCTCCTTCATTCCAACGATTTCACCATCGGCAGCCTGGGCTACAATTTCCTTCAGGGCCTGGGGTTGGAAGCCGGCGAAGCCGCTTCGGTGGGTTTAAAGGCCGCGTATCTCGAACCCATCCGTCTGGTCAAGGGCCTAAGCTGGGTGTTCAGCCTCAGGGGTCCCACGGTTCTGGCCCTGGATCAGCTCGACGCCATTGTCCGGGAAAAACACGTGGCCTTGTCGGCCCAGCCGGGCAACGAACCTTCGGACGAACAAAAGGCGGCTCAGGCCATTATCGACGGGCTGGGGTTGGGCTTGGCCGCCCTGGCCGATCATACCTCGCGCACCCTGACTCTGGTAACCTGCCTGGAATCCACCTGGGAGGTTTTGCGGAAAACCGTACTTCATTCGATCACCGACCGGTACGAAAGCCCCAAACTGCTCCGGCCCATGTCCGGAGCCGACATGGTCACCCGGCTGGTTTCCGGCCGGCTGGCTCCGGCGTTCGCTGAAACGGGGTTCGACCCGCCGTATGCCACCTGGCCTTTCACCGCTTCCGCGGTGGCCGGCGCTTCGGGTTTGACCCCCCGTGAAGTCCTGAAACTCTGCGAAACCCACCGCCGCCGGTGCGTCGAGGAAGGCCGGGGGGTCGAACTGGAATCCCTGGGCCTGGTGGACATGGACTCCGGGACTGGCCCGAATCTGGATGAATTGGGCGAAACCGACCGCCGCTTTCACGACGCCCAGAAAGCCGCCCGGTTGGACCTTTTGTGGGCCGAGGATTACGAGGACGAACTGGGCCGGCTGCTCCAGGCCGCCTGCCGCTGTCTGATCCGCGAAGTTCCCCTGCCTTTGGAGGTGGACCTTCTTCTGGAAACCCAGTTCGGCGGCGGCCAGGCCTACGCCCCCCTTCACGCCCGGCTCCGGCTGATCAACGTCGCCGCCGGCGCGGAAGAAACCCACATCTGCTTTCGGGCGCTGCAAAAAGGTCACCATACCGCCTTCACCGCCCGCCTGAAAGCGGCCATGACCTTTTCCGGTATCGATCCCCGGATCAGCTTCCGGCGCCTGCTGATCCTCCGGCGGGACCCTCATCCCACCGGCGCCCAGACGAAAAAAACCATCGCCGCGTTTGAAGCGGCCGGCGGCCGGTTCGTGGACCTGACGGATGAAAACCTGGCCGTGCTTTGGGCGCTGGCCGATCTCGACCAGAACCCACCCCCCCGGTTCGATGAATGGCTGCGGGAACGACGCCCCGTTTCCAAACTGGAATTGATGCGGACCGCCGTACCCGAACTGTATGAATTCGGCGCCTTTGGCCCGCCCCCGGCCCTTTTGGACGCCCTGGACGACGCCTCGCCCAACCGGCACGCCGTCCTGGCCGCCGCCGGGACCGAGGAAAAGGAGCCCGATTGGGGGATTCAGATGCCCCTGGGCCGGATTCTGGATACCACCACCACGCCCAAACCGGTCACGTACCCCGTGGCCCTATTAGGCCGGCATGTCCTGATATTGGCCGGATCCGGAACCGGTAAAACCGTTCTGGTCCGGCGCTTGGTGGAATCCGCCGCGCTGTCCGGGCTTCCTTCGGTGGTCGTGGATTCCACCGGCGACTTGTCCCGCCTGGGGGACCCCTGGCCCCGGCCTCCCCGGGCCTGGCCCGGAGGCGAAGCCGCGTTGGCCGTGGAATACCACCGGAAGGCCCGGGTGATGGTTTATACACCGGGAAGGGACGAAGGCCGCCCCCTGGCCTTTCCCGCCATACCCGATTTTTCGGCCGTCAAGCCTGATGAAGACGCCGAAACCTTTGAAGACCTGGTGAACCTGGCCGCGTCCGATCTGGCCGATCCTTTGGCCTTGGGCTTTTTAGGACGCTCCAAAAAAAAGATGGCGGTTTTGACCCAGGCCCTAAGGCATCTGGCCAGCCGAGGCGGAGGCGACCTGGCCGACCTGGCCCGTCTGCTCGCCGATCCGCCCGACGCCTTGACCTCCGGGCATTCCGGAACGGCCAAACTGGCTCGGGAGATGGCCCAAACCCTTCAGAACCGGGCCTTAGCCGACCCTTTTTTCCAGGACAAGGCGCCTCTAAGGGACCCTGGCCGGTTGTTCGCTTTGCCTTCCCATCCCGGCCGGACCTTGGTATCCGTTCTCTGCCTGACCGGTTTACCGTCAGCCGAAGCCCGGGCAAGGTTCGTGGGCCGATTGGCCGCCGCTCTGTACGGCTGGCTCCCTCGCCGTCCGCCCGCCGGACCCACCGGCGTGTACGGTCTTTTGGTGATCGACGACGTGGACCAGTATTTTCCTCAAGGCAAAACCGCCGTGTCCAAGGAAGCTCTAGTGAAGCTGGTGGAGCGAGCCCGCCGGTACGGTCTGGGATTGGTTCTGGCCACCCGGAACCCCAAGGACCTGGACCTGGGGCCTTTGGAAAACGTTGGCACCTTGTTCCTGGGCATGGCCAACGCGCCCCAAAGCCTCAAGCCCATCCGCAGGCTGCTGGTGGAAAAAGGCGGCGACGTGAGCGACCTGGCCAACCTGACTCCCGGCCGGTTCGTGGTCCACGCGGCCGAGGCCATCCACCCGCCGGCCCGGATCGCCGTGCCTATGTGCCTGTCGTACCACCCGGAAGAACCCCTGACCCGGGAGGAATTGATCGAACGGGCTCAGGGGGAGCCAGCGGCGACGGTGGCCCAAGGTGTTAGGGATGAATAGACTGAATGCTTAGGTAGGTAGAACGATGCGCCGGATTTGGATTCTATTGGGTTGGTTCATGCTGATGGGAATGGCCGCCGGGTGTTCCCTGCCCGGAATCGTGATTATTGAAGACCCGTTGAAGGCGGACGAACATTTCCAGTTGGGCTTGGCGTACGAAGAGAAAAAGGAATTCGATCTGGCGATTCGCGAGTATGGGGAAGCCTCCCGGTCCATCCCACTGGCTCACCATCACCTGGGCAACGTGTATTTCCAGAAGCAGGATTATGCCGCGGCCGAAAAGTCGTACCGCCGAGCCATCAAGCGGTTGCCCAAAGACCCCAACCCGCCCAACAATTTGGCCTGGATGTTCCTGACCATGGCGAAAAATTTAGGGGAAGCCCGGGAACTGGCCCGGGTCGCCGTGAACCTGGCGCCGGCGGAGAACAAGGCCACGTACCAGGACACCCTGGACCAGATCAAAAAGGCCATCGCCTCGCGTCCCCAGGAAGCCGTTCCGCCCCCCAAACCACCGGACCCGACGAATACCATTCCCT
The DNA here is from genome assembly GCA_020056895.1 of Deltaproteobacteria bacterium. Taxonomy (GTDB): domain Bacteria; phylum Desulfobacterota; class Desulfarculia; order Adiutricales; family JAGVGV01; genus JAGVGV01. Next base: position 90 of record JAGVGV010000644.1, on the reverse strand, counting down.
GACTCGCGAACAAGCGCCAATAAAATGAAACCGCCGGAGGGTTTCGTCAGGGCAGTCCTCCGGCAATTTTTTGGAATCTATCCCAAAATT
>JAGVGV010000030.1 GCA_020056895.1 Deltaproteobacteria bacterium | reverse complement strand
GCACCAAACGCGGTTGAGGAATAATGAGGGCATCGCCGTCCATCAGGAACAATCGCTTCTGCCGGCGGCAGTACTTCCGGGCAAAAGCCAGGTCCCGCTGGATGATTTCATCGTCCTTGATGGCGAACCGTTTGCCCTTGTACGTACCACAGAACGAACATTTATTATGGGAACAGCCCAAGGTGACCTGAATCAGAATGCTGTCGGCTTCGCTGGGCGGCCGGATCACCATGCCCTGATAGTCGAAGCCGTCGGGTTCAATCACGCACGTCATGTCGGCGCCTCCCAGAAAACGGATGCTCAGGACACTATACTCCAGGTGAGGCCAGGAGGGCAACGGGCCTGAATTCCTTCGTTTTTTCAATTCGTTTTGGAGCCAGGTCCACATAAATGATATAGTGGGACGATTTTCAGCAAAATGGCGGTGGTTATATGGCCAGCGAAACCCTTCTTATCGTCCAGCCCGAAGTGGACACGTTGCGTCTCATGGCCGAGGCTGCGGCCCTCGAGGGGCATCCCTGCCATATGCGAACCGAGGGTGGTTCGGCCCTTTTACTGCTGGAGCACGTCACCCCCAATCTGGTCATCGCCGACATGGTCCTGCCGGACATGACGGGCCTGGAGTTCCTGAGCCGGGCCCGGCCTCGGCTGGTCGAACCCTCCCTCGTGATCCTGACCGGGGACGGGGCGAGCCATGCCCATGACCGGATCGTGGCCGCCGGCGCCGACGATTTCGTTGAAAAGCCTTTCGACCTGTTCCAGTTTCGCGGTAAACTCAGGCAGTTAATCAACCGGTTCCGCCTGGAGGCGGAAAACCTGGAACTTCTCCGGCGGCAGGCGGCTCAGGCCCTCAGGCTGGAAAACGTTTTGGCCGTGGCCACGGGCCTGACTTCGGAACTTTCCGTGGAGCGGCTTTTTCCCTTGATTATCGGCAAGGTGACCGAAGCCCTGAACGCGGAACGGACCAGTTTGTACGTTATCGACTGGGAACAGCGGGAGCTCTGGACCAAGATCGCTGAACAAGTAGAAGAAATCCGGCTGCCCCTGGGCGAGGGGATCAGCGGCCGGGTCGCCGAAAGTGGTGAGATCATCCAAGTAGACGACGCCTGGACTCTTCCGTACTTTAACCGGGAATTCGATCACCGGCACAATTTTCGAACTCGGGGCGTACTCTGTCTGCCGATCCGAAACCAAATGGGAGAACGGATCGGAGTGATCCAGGTGATCAACAAGAAAAACGATCAGGGCTTCAACTCGGATGACCTGCAAATGCTGAAAGGGCTAACCACGCAAGTGGGCATCGCTTTGGAGAATTCGCTTCTTCACGAGGAGATGCGGGTATCGTTCGAAAGCTCGGTCCGGACCCTCTCCGCCACCGTGGACGCCCGCCACCCCCTGACCGCCGGTCATTCCCTGCGGGTGACGGACTATTCCCTTTTGATCGCCCAGGAACTGGGGTTGAACACTCTCGCCTTGGACGTGATCAAATACGCCAGTTTGCTCCACGATATCGGCAAGATCGGTATTCGGGACCAGGTTCTTTTGAAAAACGGACCCTTTACCCCGGAAGAGCGGACCGAAATGAATTCCCACCCCAGCAAAACCAGGATGATATTGGAAAATTTCCATTTTCCCCGATCCCTTAAGGACGTTCCCCTGGTGGCCGCCCTGCATCACGAAAAATTCAACGGTCAGGGATACCCGTATGGCTTAAGCGGCGAAGGCCTGCCATTGGGGTCACGCATCATCGCCGTGGCCGATGTTTTCGATGCCTTGACCAGCCCCCGGGATTATCCCAAGTACACCCAAAACGAAACCTTGTCCCACACCCCCATGCCCCTGGTTAAAGCCGTGCAACTTATGCGGACCGACGCCGGCCGGCACTTCGACCCCGAAGTGGTAACGGCTTTCAATCGCTGCCTGCCCCAGATATTGCTGATGAATCGGGGGGGCCATTTCCCCCACGAGTACGTGGATCCGATGCTCCAAAAAATCGCCCCGGAGATGTTGCTTTAAACCGGCTCCTCTTCATCTCCGTCCTGATTTTGCCGGGTTCGGACCACCAGCCGGTACAGCTCGGACCGGCTGAAGGGGACGGCCTTTTCGTATTCGGCCACAATGGCCTTGACCGGCCGGTCGTCTGTTTTCAGCCTTTGGACCAGGACGTCCAGGTCAAAGGCTTCCCCGGCCGGATCGGCCGTCTGGTCCGCGCCGGCCACAACCAAGGTGATTTCGCCCCGGACCCGACCTTGGGCTTCATCATACATTCGGGCCAGTTCCGTTAAGGTCCCCCGCCGGATGTCTTCGTTCAGTTTGGTCAGTTCCCGGCACAAAACCGCCGGCCTGTCCCCCAGCACGGCGGCGGCGTCCGCGAGGGAGGCCTTCAGGCGATGGGGGGCTTCAAAAAACACCAGAGTAAAGGGCTGACGGGCCAGGTTTTCCAGAAAAGCCCGCCGATCCTTGGGCCGGGCCGGAATAAATCCGGCGAACAGGTACTGATCCCCCGGCAGCCCGGAAACGGACAACGCGGCCGCCGGAGCAGAGGGGCCGGGGATGGGGCAAACGGGGATGCCTCGGCCGACCGCCAAGGCCACCAGGTCCGATCCGGGGTCGGAGAGCACCGGAGTACCGGCATCGGTGACCAGAGCCACGTCGCGGCCTTGTTCCAGTTCTTCGATGATCCGGCGGCCGGCGGCTTCGTGGTTCTGTTCCCGATAACTGATCAGGTGAGCGTGAAGCCCGAAATGCGTCAACAGCCCCCGGGTGCGGCGGGTGTCTTCGGCCGCGACCAGGGCGGCGGACCCCAATATTCGGAGAGCCCGGTGGGTGATGTCTTCCAGGTTGCCCAAGGGCGTGGCCACGATATACAGGGTGCCAGGGGGGCTCATCGCGGGTCTGTATCCCGTTCCGGGCGGATTCCCCGGACGGCGAGGATCAGTCATCGAACGCGTCCGCCAAGTGTTCGATTTTGGGTTCGGGCCCGCTGAGGTCCACGGACAGAACATCCATCCGGGCCTTCCGGGCCTCGTATCCCTTTCGGGACAGATAGGCCTTGGCGGCTCGGGCGATTCGTTTCCGCTTGGCCGGTCCCACGGCGTCGCTGGGCCGGCCGAAGGCCTCAGAGGTGCGGGTTTTCACTTCCACGAAGACCACCGTGCCCTTGTCCATGAAAATCAGATCGATCTCGCCGAAGGGGGATTCGTGGTTCCGTTCCAAGAGTTTATACCCCTTTTTTTTCAGGAAGCGGACCGCCAGGTCTTCGCCCGCCCTGCCCACATCCAGGTGCCGGGTCATGGAACCACTCCTTTGAAGGTCAGGCGATGAATGGGCGTCGGGCCCAGCCGGGCCAAAACATCCATATGGTCCCGCGTTCCGTATCCCTTGTGCCGGGCCAACCCGTACCCGGGGTACAGGCGGTCCAAGGCGGTCATGATCCGGTCCCGGGTCACCTTGGCCACAATGGACGCGGCGCCGATGGACCGGCTGAGATCATCGCCTTTTTTAATGGGTTTTTGAACCAAATCAAGCGGAGTGGGAAAAGGGCCGTCCACGAGCAGGACCTGGGCCGCCGGAGCCAGAGTTTGGACGGCTCGGGCCATGGCCAACAGGGATGCCTTCAGGATGTTGATCCGATCGATCTCCCCGGCCGTGGCCCAGCCCAGGCCCACGGCGTGAGACCGGCCAAGGATCAACCAATAGGCCCGTTCGCGTTCCTCGGGCCGCATTTTTTTGGAATCGCGAACAAAGGAAAAATCCAGGGCCGGATTGGGGATGACGGCGGCGGCGACCACGGGACCGGCCAAAGGCCCTCGGCCCGCTTCGTCCACGCCAGCCACCCACTGGCGCCCTTGGTTCCAGAACGGCTCTTCCAAGACCCAGGGGCCGGACGGAACGTCCAGATCGGGAAAAAGGGATAAAGACGCGGAATCGGCGGTGGAGACGGAAGGGGTATCCGTAGACCCATTGGAAATGCATCGGCCCGGGGTCCGATCAGCGGGTTTCCGCCGATTTCGGGCTCCGGGCCTGTTTTCCATGAAAACGATCCTCCGGCCGGGCCGAAATGTTGGCCTGGTCAGGCTCCCGGGCGGTTGGATTTGGTTTTGATCCGAGCGGCTTTGCCCAGACGCGCACGGAGGTAGTACAGCCGGCTGCGACGCACGCGGCCTTCGGTGATGATTTCGATTTTGTCAATGGACGGCGAATTGGTGGGGAAAATCCGTTCCACGCCGATACCATAGGAAACCTTGCGCACGGTGAAGGACGAGTCGGTCCGGCCCTTGCGGCGACGGATTACCGCGCCCTTGAAAACCTGGATCCGTTCCTTGTCGCCTTCCTTGATCCGCACATGCACGGCCACGGTGTCGCCGACTTTAAAATCCGGAAGATCCGTCCGCATCTGCTCGCGTTCGAGCATCAAAATGGGGTTCATGTCACACCTTCCCCACCTGGGACCCCAACAGCCGGTCCAGGATGATCCCGGCAGCCGACCGTACGGACAGGTGATTGTATTCGGTTGGTCCGACAACGGACTCGAGTACGTAATCGCAGCCGGCCAGGACTTCTTGGGTGAGACCCCAGGCCGTGCCGAATAAAACCAAAACCGGCCGCTCCTCACCCAGAAGCGACCGCAACTGGCCAAAGGTTGTCCGGGCCCGCTCATCCTTGGCCGTGGTTCCCACGACCAGAGACTCCCGGCCCGTCCGCCGGAGAATGTCCGTTCGGGCCTGATCGATATCCGAGGCCAGAATCACCTTGTCCAGAGCCTCGCTCCGGTTGGGGTTGTAGGTCCGCCCAGGTCCCGACCGCCAATGTTCCAGCATCTCCTCGGCCACCTGGCGCTGATCCCCCAAGGGCATCACCAGGTAAAACCTCGTTAAACCGTACGTGGCCGTCAATCGCGCCAGATCGTGAAGATCAATGGTGGTCAGCGCCGAAGCGATCACCATCCCGTTCTTGTTATAGACCGGGTGGTGCACCAGAGCTATGAACGTGGCCGCGAACGCTTTTTCCCCATTTTTACTGGGGGTGGGCGAACACTCCCGCGAAGGCTCCGGTTCTTTGCCCAAGGAAGATTCCTCGTGGCTTGCCGCGAGAAGCTTCAACACATCCGCCGACATTTACTCCCCACCGCCACGAAAAGCAAGTGTTTTTTTAACGGCACCCAAAATCATTTTCCGCTCCCTCGCCGGCGCTTCCTTCGGGGCGGTTCGGGGACCCCCTGGAGCCGGTTGAAGACCTTTCGGGCCAAAGGCGAAAGCCGTTCCGGATCGATCAATTCCGGCCGCTGGGCCAGGGTGCGGCGGATGGATTGTTCCAGCCGCCAGGTTCGGATGGCCTGATGGTTTCCGGAAAGAAGGACTTCGGGCACTTCCACGCCCTCGAACACGCGGGGCCGTGTATAGTGAGGGTATTCCAGCAATCCATCCTGAAAACTTTCGTCTTGGGTGGATTCCATTTTACCGATCACGCCCGGGATCAGACGGGCCACGGCCTCCACCACGATCATGGCCGGGACCTCACCGCCGCACAGAACGAAGTCGCCCACCGACAAATCCTCGTCCACGTACCGCTGGGCCACCCGTTCATCAATGCCTTCGTACCGGCCGCAGACCAGCACCAGGTGGTCGTACGCGGCCAAGTCCTCCACTCGGGCCTGGTCGAGCGGCGGGCCGCCGGGGGTCAAACGGATCACCCGGGGCCGGCCCAAGGGCCCGGTCCGGAGGGCCTCGCGGATGGCCCGGGCTACGGGTTCGGGCTTCAGGACCATCCCGGGGCCGCCGCCGAAAGGACGGTCGTCGGCGGTATGATGCCGATCGTCCGTGAAATCCCTGGGATCGATGACCCGAACCGAAACCACGCCCTTTTCCAGAGCTTTGGCCATCAGGCTTTCGGCCAGGAAGGAATCGAACAGCCGGGGGAACAAGGTGATCAGATCAAATCGCATGCCCTTTGGCCTATAATCCGATATCACGGCGCGGGGAGCCCGGAAAACAGTCCGGCGCGGTCATCCAGGACAGCCGCGCCGAATGGATCATCCATCCAGGTTTTAAAAAAAAGGAAAACCGATTGGCTTTTATAGGTCCAAAAGCCCTTCGGGCGGATCGATCCGGATCCGGCCGCCGGCCAGGTCGACTTCGGTGATGATCTCCGCCCGGAACGGCACCAAAATTTCCCGGTCCTGATGCTCCAGGACCAAAAGGTCATCAGCGCCCGGCCGTAAAACGGCCCGCACCCGGCCCACTTCCCGGCCGTCCGGGTCCTCAACCACCAGGCCGATGAGATCGGCCCAATAGTACTCGTCCGCATCCGCGGCCGGCAGCCATTCGCGCCGGACCAATACATCAACGCCGGCCAAGGCCTGGGCTTGGTCCCGGTTGTGGACGCCCTTGAGTTTTAAAAGAACCAAGGCCTTGTGGGGCCGGTATCCTTCCACGATCCGGAGTTCATCGTCCCGGTCGGAACGCCGGAGCACCACCCGAGGGAAGGTCCGCCACACGTCCACCGTTTCGGTATACGGCCGGATCCGAAGCTCCCCGGCCACGCCGTGGGGGCCTTGAATCCGGCCGATAACCACGAAATTGAGGTTCCCCACGGCAGGCCGCGAGGAATCTTCCTCGTCCGGGGAAGACGGGCGTTCGCTGGTTCGATCGCTTACCCCGCGGCTCGCCGCGTGGATTGCGCTCGCGTCCATGTCCAAAAAAACCCCTTATTCCAGGATCTCGAGCACCGCCCGTTTGCGCACCTTGGTGGAGGCGGCGGAGAGAATGGTCCGCATGGCCCGAGCCGTCCGGCCCTGCTTGCCGATAACCTTCCCTAGGTCCTCCTTGGCCACTTTCAGTTCGATGACCGACGTCTGTTCGCCTTCAATTTCCGATACCTGGACCGCTTCCGGTTGATCCACCAGCGACTGCGCGATATACTTGATCAACTCCTTCATCTGGTCACCTCCATCGTTTGAAGCCGCCCCAACCCATGGTCGTCCGCTTCCGATCCACCAGGGTCCGACCTTTTGGCCGGCGCCTCGGAATCTCCCGCTTCAACTCCACTGGGGAACAGCTTCACCAACCGATCGTCGCCTCCGAGGGATCCGTCGCTCGCCGCCTATATGAAAACCAACCAGACGCCCCGCCCGTTTCGCAAATGGCCGGTCGGGCGGTTCCAGGAAAGGAATCGCTGGGCCCCAGGGGACCTCAGGCCGAGGGCAGGCCCCGGATGAGGCTGGCCACCGTGTCCGTGGGTTCCGCGCCCTTATCCAGCCACGACTGCAACTTGTCGCGCTGAATGTTCACCTGGGCCGGGTTCTGGTTGGGATCGTACGTTCCCAGGATTTCAATGAACCGCCCATCCCGTTTCGCTTGGGAATCCGCCACCACGACCCGGTAAAAGGGCTTCTTCTTGGCCCCGTAACGGGCCAGCCTGATCTTCACGGCCATGTCGCTTTGTGTCTCCTTACAGTATATATCGGTTTTCCGTTCTTGCCAGTCCCGGGCGCTTCTCCTTAAAAAGGAAGGCCGCCCCGCGCCATCGACATCAACCCGCCCTTCGTGAACTTGCGCATCATCTTTTTCGTTTCCACGAAATTCTTGACCAGCGCGTTCACGTCCGCCACCGCCGTACCGCTGCCTTTGGCGATCCGCCGGCGCCGGCTGGCGTTGAGCAGCGTATGGTCCCGCCGCTCCTCGATCGTCATCGAATTGATGATCGCTTCGATTTTTTTCAGTTCACCCTCTTCCGGCTGCATTTCCCGAAGCTTCTTCAGCTTGCCGCCCAGCCCGGGGATCATCCGCAAAAGGCTTTCCATGGAGCCCATTTTCTTGAGCTGCCGTAACTGCTTCTGGAAATCCTCCAGGGTGAATTCATCCTTCTTGAGTTTGCGGGCCAGGTCCAGGGCCTGTTCCTGATCAAAATTGGCCTGGGCCTTTTCAATCAGGCTCAACACATCGCCCATGCCCAAAATCCGCGAAGCCACCCGGTCCGGATGGAAGGGTTCCAAAGCATCCAGCTTTTCGCCCATGCCCACGAATTTAAGGGGCCGGCCCAGCACGGATTTGATGGACAGGGCCGCGCCGCCCCGGGCATCGCCTTCCATCTTAGTCAGAACCACCCCGGTCAGGTCCAGCCATTCGTTGAACGTGGAGGCCACGTTCACGGCCTCCTGGCCGGTCATGGCATCGGCCACGAACAATATTTCGTTGGGTGAAACCCGGGCCTTGATGGCCTTGAGTTCCCCCATCAGGGTTTCATCGATATGCAACCGGCCGGCGGTATCGTATAAAAGGGTGTCGCACCCGTATTCGCCCGCGCTGATCCGGGCTTTGTGGGTGATGTCCACCGGATTCATCTGGTCGGTGGACGGATAAACCGGAACGCCCACCTGTTCGCCCAGCCTTTTCAGCTGGTCGATGGCGGCGGGACGATACACGTCGGCCGGGACCAGCATGGGTTTTTTACCCTGCTTTTTCAGGAACAAGGCTAATTTGCCGGCGGTGGTCGTCTTGCCGGACCCCTGAAGCCCCACCAGCATGATGGACCAGGGCGGGCGGCCGGAAAAAACCAGTTGGCTGTTGGACCCACCCATCACATTGGTGAGTTCCTCATAAACGATCTTGACCACCTGCTGGCCCGGCGTCAGGCTGGCCATGACTTCCTGGCCCACGGCCCGTTCGCGGATGGAGCCGATCAGGTCTTTGACCACCTTATAATTGACGTCGGCTTCGAGCAGAGCCAGCCGCACTTCCCGAAGGCCTTCCTGGATGTTGGCCTCGGACAGCTTGCCCCGCCCCCGGAGCTTCCGGAAGGTTTCGTTCAGTTTTTCGGCCAGACCATCAAACATGCGGCTCCGCTCCCTGGAATTTCCCCGAACCCCAATAGCGCCCGGAAAAACCTGAAATAGAAAGCCTAAGGGCTTGCTTTCAACTTGTCAAGAAAAATAGCCGGATGGGAGTAACCCTTCAGTTTCGGGTGGCATCGCGGAGTTGGGGTGCCGTTTTCGACGGGACGGGCTTCGACTGGGCTGGATAAGGGAAACCTGCTCACCAAAAACGGGCGCCGCGCCCTTCACAAGGGTGCAAATTGAAACCCTCCCAAGTCTGACACCTGAATCGAGGCCGGAAGCGGCCTTCCGAACCGACTAGGGACTCCGCCGTACTATAGGCGGTGGATCCTGGCCCAAACCCCGCCCTTGACAACCCTTTGGACCAGGGATAAGAATGCGGCGGCGGCAAACCAGCGTCCGTGTCCGGATTTTTGGCGAAGAGCCCAGGAGCGGACGCGGGTGATGGCGTGGGGGCTGGCATGCCAGAGGGAGGTGGGATGGTGAGCGAACGGGAACCCCATGTGGCGGTCATCGGCACGGGGTACTGGGGTCGGAATCTGGTCCGTAATTTTTATGGGCTCGGCGGCCTCCGGACCATCTGCGACACTCAATCGGCCACCCTTTCCAGCCTTTTGGCTCAGTATCCCGGAGTCCGAGGCGCGGCCCAGCCGGCGGACGTTCTGACCGATCCGGACATTCGGGGCGTGGTGGTGGCGACTCCGGCGGAAACCCACGGCCGGTTGGTCCGCGAAGCCTTGTTGGCCGGCAAGGATGTGTTCGTCGAAAAACCCTTGTGCCTGTCCGCCGCCGAAGGCCGATCCCTGGCCGCATTGGCCCGGGAAAAAAGCCGCGTCCTCATGGTCGGCCATCTGCTCTGGTACCATCCCGTGGTCCGGGCCCTCAAGGAACGGATCGACGGCGGGGACTTGGGCAAAATCCTCTACATTTATTCCAATCGGCTGAACCTGGGCAAACTGAGGCGCGAAGAAAATGTTTTGTGGTCCTTCGCCCCTCATGATATTTCCTTGATATTGGGTCTGTTGGGGGAAACGCCGGACCGGGTTCAAACTCAGGGCGGCAATTACCTCCACCAAAAAGTGGCCGACGTCACCGTCAGCACGTTGCGGTTCCCCAGCGGAGTCCGGGCTCACCTGTTCGTTTCGTGGCTTCATCCCATCAAGGAACAAAAACTGGTGGTGGTGGGCGAAAAAAAGATGGCGGTGTTTGACGACACCGCCTCCTGGCCGGAAAAGCTTAAACTTTACGCCCATACCATTGAATGGCCCGGCAACGTGCCCGTGGCTCATCGAGCCGACGCGGAAAAAGTGCCGGTCGAGGAAGCCGAGCCGCTCCGGCTGGAATGCGCCCGTTTTTTGGAATGCATCGAAACCCGAACCCCGCCGCCCACCGACGGCGACGAAGGCGTTCGGGTTCTCGCCGTGCTCAACGCCTGCCAGCGGGCCTTGGAAACGGGCGAGGCCGCGGACCTGGAAAAGGTTTCGGACGCGCCTCCGACCGACTGGTTCGCTCACGAAACGGCGGTGATCGACGACGACGTGACGATCGGCGAAGGCGCCCGGATCTGGCATTTTTCCCATGTGATGCCCGGCAGCCGGATCGGCCGCAAATGCAACATCGGCCAGAACGTGGTAGTGGGTCCCCGGGCCGTGGTGGGGGATGGGTGCAAAATCCAGAACAACGTGTCCTTGTATGAAGGAGTGATTCTGGAAGACGACGTGTTTTGCGGCCCCAGCATGGTCTTCACCAACGTGTACAACCCCCGGGCCTTCATCCGCCGGATGGCGGAACTAAGGCCCACGCTGGTGAAGAAAGGGGCCACCATCGGGGCCAACGCCACCATCGTGTGCGGCCACGTCTTGGGGGCTTATTGCCTGGTGGGGGCCGGCGCGGTGGTCACCACGGATGTTTTGGACCACGCCCTGATGGTGGGCAACCCGGCCAAGAGAAAGGGCTGGGTTTGCGCCTGCGGGGTTCGGCTGGGATCGGACCTGATCTGCCCTTCCTGCGCGGCCAAGTACCGTGAAGGACCAAGCGGGCTGGAAGCGATTGGACCGGCGGCCCCGTCCTCCTCGATTTGATCGGATTCCGGATAGCAACGTTAGGCGGTGAACCAGTGACCATTCCCTTTATCGATCTGAAAACGCAGCAAAAGCGGCTGGAGCCCCAGCTTCGGGAAGCCATGGATCGGGTGTTGGCTCATGGTCAATACATCATGGGCCCGGAAATCAAGGCCCTGGAAGAAGAACTGGCCCGGTGGGCCGGAACCCGTCACGCCGTGGCCGCGGCCAGCGGCACGGACGCGCTGCTCATGCCCCTGTTGGCCCTGGGCGTGGGTCCGGGCGACGCGGTTTTCACCTCGCCCTTCACCTTCATCGCCACCGCGGAGGTGATTGCTCTACTCGGCGCCACGCCGGTGTTCGTGGACATCGATCCGGCCACATATAACATTTCTCCCGCCCTTTTAGCCGAAGCCGTGGACCGGGTGGCCCGGGAAGGAATGTTGAAACCCCGAATCATCATCCCGGTGGATTTGTTCGGTCTGCCGGCGGATTACGATCCGGTCATGGCGCTGGCCAAGGAAAAGGGGCTGTTCGTCCTGGAGGACGCGGCTCAGAGTTTCGGCGCCCGGTACAAGGACCGCCGAGCGGGCGGCCTGGGCCATGCGGGCGGCGCCAGTTTTTTCCCGGCCAAACCTCTGGGCGCGTACGGCGACGGCGGAGCGATCACGCTGGACGACGACGATCTGTACCAGAAATTGGTTTCCATACGGGTCCACGGCCAGGGCCGGGACAAGTACGAAAACGTGCGGGTAGGGATCAACGGCCGGCTGGATACGCTCCAGGCGGCGATCCTGCTGGTCAAGCTGAGTGTGTTCGAAGAGGAAATCCAGGCGCGTCAAAAAGTGGCGGCCCGGTATTCCGCCGGACTGGGCGACCGGTTCCAGACCCCTGTCATTCCGGACGGGTATTTGTCCACTTGGGCCCAATATTCAATCCAGACCGATGACCGGGACCGGGTGCTGGCGAGCCTCAAGGAAGCGGGGATTCCAACGGCCGTGTATTATCCGATTCCACTTCACCTCCAGAAGGCCTTCGCCTTTCTGAACATCCCCAAAGGCGCCTTCCCGGCCTCGGAATGGGCGGCCCAAAGGATTTTCAGCCTGCCCATGCATCCCTATCTGGACGAAGAAACCATCGACCGGATCGTGGCCGCCTGCCGGGCGGCGGTTTGACGAGGCCCGATATGGAATCGACGCTGATCGCTAAATTCCAGGACCATTCGGCCGTCATCGGCGTGATGGGCCTGGGGTACGTGGGACTGCCGCTGTCGCTGGTTTTCGTGGAAGCCGGGTTCAAGGTTCTGGGGTTCGATATCGATGCGGCCAAGGTCCAAGCCTTGAACCAAGGCCGGAGCTACATCGCGCACATCAGCCCGGATAAAATCGGCCGGGCGGTATCGTCGGGCCGGTTCCGGTCCACGACGGATTTTTCCCTTTCGGCCGAAGCGGACGCGCTGATCATCTGCGTGCCCACGCCGCTGGACCGCCACCGGGAACCGGACATCAGCTACGTGACCGGCACCATGGACCAACTGGTCCCCCACATCCGCGCCGGCCAGGTGGTCAGCCTGGAAAGCACCACGTATCCGGGAACCACGGAAGAGGAATTGAGGCCCCGGATCGAAAGCCGGGGGTTCGAGATCGGCCGGAATTTCTTTTTGGTGTATTCGCCGGAACGGGAAGACCCGGCCAATCCGCACTTTCATACTCGGACGATTCCCAAGGTCTGCGGCGGTTCCACGTCCGCCTGCCTTCAGGTCGGCCAGGCGCTGTACGGCGCGGTGATGGACCGGGTGGTCCCGGTTTCGTCCACCCGAGTGGCGGAACTGACCAAGCTGCTTGAAAACATTTACCGGTCGGTGAACATTGGGCTGGTGAACGAACTGAAGATCGTGGCCGACCGGATGGACATCGATATCCACGAAGTGATCCGCGCCGCCGCCACCAAACCCTTCGGGTTCACGCCGTTTTACCCCGGCCCGGGCCTGGGCGGCCACTGCATTCCCATCGATCCTTTCTACCTTACCTGGAAAGCCCGGGAATACGGCGTGCACACCCGGTTCATCGAACTGGCCGGCGAAGTGAACCACCAGATGCCCGATTTCGTGGTCCGCAAAACCCAGGACGCCCTCAACGACCAAGGCCGGGCCATGAAGGGCGCCCATATCCTGGTTTTGGGCGTGGCGTACAAAAAAAACGTGGACGATATGCGGGAATCTCCGGCCCTCGAAATCATTGACCAATTGCTGGCCAAAGGGGCCGACGTGGCGTATAGCGACCCCTTCATCCCGTCGTTCCCCACGCTCCGTAGGGGTCAGTACGCCCTGGAATCCGTGCCGCTCAATCCGGAATCCCTGTCCCGGGCCGATGCCGTGGTCCTGGTCACCGACCACGACGCCTTCGATTACGACCTTATCGCCCGGCACGGCCGGCTGGTGGTGGATACCCGAGGCGTCCTGCCCATGGGGGACCGTGTCGTCAAAGCCTGATTTCTTTAAGGAGACCGGCCGCTTTGGCCGATCATGCTCATGATCCGAGCCTGGGACTACCTGACCTTTCGCCGGAATCTGTTCATCATGCTCGGCCTGGACGCCCTGCTGGTGGCGGGGGCCTATTACGGCGCCTTTTTGATCCGGTTCGAATTCGGCATCCCCTATTACATCATGTCCACGTTCACCTCCACCTGGCCCTGGGTGCTGGGCCTGAAGCTGGCGGCCTTCTGGTTTTTCGGCCTGTACCGGGGCATGTGGCGGTACACGAGCCTGGTGGACCTGGTCAATCTGTTTAAGGCGGTTCTGGTCAGTTCCCTGACCGCGATCGTTATCATCTTGTGGTTATTCGGTTTTTACGGGTATTCCCGGTCGGTGTACCTGATCGATTTCGTTCTGTGTTTCCTGGCCGTGGGCGGGACCCGGATGGCCATCCGCCTTTGGTTCGCCCGAGCCGCCGGGCTTCAGCTCTTCCCCCGCTTCGGCCGGCGACGGGGCCGATCGGGCCGGCAAGTGCTTATCGTGGGCCAAGGGGACGCGGCGGAAAAAATCATACGGGAAACGCAGGAAAACCCCAACCTCGGCATGGTCCCCGTGGGTCTTCTGGTGGATGACCAGCGAAGCCAGGGCAAGGCCATCCGAGGCGTTCCCATCCTTGGGGATATCGCTTCCATCGAGTACCTCACCATCGAATACGACGAAATCCTGATCGCCCTGGCCCATACTCGGGGCGAAGCCATGCGCCGGGTGGTGGACTTGTGCGAAAAAACGGACAAACCGTATCGCACCATGCCGGCTCTGGACGAACTGATCAACGGTTCGGTATCGCTCAAAGCGGTTCGGAACGTACGAGTGGAAGACCTTCTTGGCCGGGCGGAACTACGGTTGGACCAGGAAGAGATCGCCCGGTACCTTCGTGGGAAAAGGGTTTTGGTCACGGGCGCGGGGGGGTCCATCGGATCGGAGCTGGTTCGGCAGATCGGCCGGTTCCAACCCGAAGCCCTGGGGCTGATGGAGATCAGCGAATTCAACCTGTTCAAGGTGGACCTGGAATTTCGGCAGCGGTATCCGGACCTTACGGCCGTCCCTTTTCTGTCCGACATCCGCGACCGCGAATCGGTGGACCGGGTGTTCCGGGCTTTCGATCCCCAGGTGGTGTTCCACGCCGCCGCGTACAAACACGTACCCATCCAGGAAATTTTTCCATGGGAAGCGGTCCAGAACAACGTACGGGGGACCATCAACCTGGCCCAGGCGGCCGCGGCGGGCCGAGTGGAACGATTCGTGCTGGTTTCCACGGACAAGGCCGTCCGGCCCACCAACGTCATGGGCGCCACCAAGCGCGTGGCCGAGATGGTGGTGGAATGCACCAACGGCCTCACCCCGGTCCGGTTCATGGCCGTTCGGTTCGGGAACGTAATGGGCAGTTCGGGGTCGGCCATCCCGGTGTTTCGGGAACAGATCGCCCGGGGCGGGCCAGTCACGGTGACCCATCCCGAAGTTACGCGTTATTTCATGAGCGTGGGCGAGGCGGCCCAACTCATCCTCCAGGCCGGCGCCCTGGGGACGGGCGGCGAAGTGTTCATCCTGGAAATGGGCCAGCCCATCCGCATTCTGGATTTGGTGCGGGATATGATCCGGCTTTCGGGCTTTGAGCCGGAAACCGAAATTCCCATCGTGTTCACGGGGCTTCGGCCGGGGGAAAAGCTTTACGAGGAATTGATTACCGAAGGCGAAGGGATCGTGCCCACCGGACACGAAAAAATCATGGTGCTGAAAGGCACGGCCTGCGACTTTGGGGAATTGAAAAAGCGGATCGACCAGTTGGAAGCTCTGGCCCAGACGTACAACGCCGAAGCGATCCGGAATCACCTGACCCTCATGATTCCGGAATATCGGCCCAATCCGGAACCCCAGGGGCCCGCGGTCCATCAGGAACCGGCCTCCCCTCCCAGCCCGGCCGTCGGCTGACCATCCGGAGGCGCCCCGTGCGGTTTTGCGACCTGAAATGCCCGTGGGCGTCCTTTCCCAAGGAAAAGGGCGTGGACGGGGCCGGTTCGTGCCGGACCTTCGCCGCCCTTCACTGCCAAAAACTGGGCCGCCTGGTCCATAAAAACGGTCCCTGCCCCGTCCCGGATACCGAACGGGAATCAAGAAAACCAGATGGAGCCTGAGCTTTTCCTTGTGTCATGCGCAGGGTGCGTCGGTCGGGCAGACGGGTCCCTGATTCTGGCCTTCCGCCCGATCCTGATTCGCGGCTTCCCTCTTTTTCTCGGCCAAACGCATCTCCCGCCGGCACAGGGCTTCCCGGTTCCGGCGATGGTCTTCATCGGTTTCCAGGATCAGCGGCGGAACCTCGGCGGGACGGCCGTCATCCCCCAGCGCCACGAAGGTAAGGTACGCCGAAGATGTGTGACGAACCTTGCCCGTGGTCAGGTTTTCCGCTTCGACGCGGACGCCCACTTCCATCGATGTCCGGCCGACCATGTTGACGGACGCCTTGTACGTGACCAGTTCCCCCACGAACACCGGGTACCGGAATTCCACGCGGTCGATGGATACCGTTACCGAATTGCGGCGGCTGTGCCGCATCGAGCAGACTCCGGCGGCTTCGTCGATCCGCTTCATAATGACCCCGCCGTGGACGTTGCCGTACGGGTTGGTTTCTTCGGGCATGGTCTGGTGCGCCATGATGATGGCGCTTTCGCGCACGGTTTTTCCTTGCATCTTCTTCCTCCTTCAGGCGTTCACCTTCATTTTGGGAGAGAAGGCTTCCCCTCCCGTCCGGCCGGAGCCGGTTTCCTCCCCAGGGAAGCCATTCAACCAGACGACCGAAAAAAGCCCGTTTGCCAGGCCGGCCCGCTTCTGGTAGACTCCGACCCCGTTGATCGTTGTTTCATTCGTGGAGATGCCTTATGTCCTTCTTTTCCAAATCCCAGGAACCCCAGCCGCCCAAACCTCTGATCCAGGTGGTGCGTGAATACGTGGTGGCCGTCGGGTTGGCGGTGCTTTTGGCCACCGTGATCCGCGGATCCGTGGTCATGGCCTATATGATCCCTTCCGGGTCCATGCTCGAAACCCTTCAGATCGGCGACCGGATTGTCGTAAACAAGGCCGCGTACCATCTCCGGCTGCCTCTGACCGACGTGGTGCTGATGAACACCGGTTCGGTGAAGCGGGGGGATATCGTGGTTTTCGATCATCCCCAGTCCCACGACACCTATATCAAAAGGATCATCGGTCTGCCGGGGGAAACCCTGACCATTGCCGATAAAAAAGTGTTCATCGACGGCCGGCCGTTGGACGAACCCTATATCGGGTACACGGACGACCGCGTTCTTGCCGCGTACGTGGCCCGCCGGGACAACCTGGGCCCTCTGGTGGTGCCTCCGGGCCATTTATTCGTCATGGGCGACAACCGGGATTCGAGCAACGATTCAAGATTCTGGGGTCCCTTGGCGGTCGAAGCGGTCCGAGGCCAGGCCAAGTATCACCTATGGTCGTGGGATTCCGAAAAATTCCGGCCCCGGTGGTCCAGGTTTTTCAGCGGAATTCATTGAGGTTGTTACCGGGCCGCGAGGAATGGACTTTCGCGGTCCGGGTCAACTTTTTTGGGGGTTCCCGCCCGGGGTTCCCTTTGCGGTCCGCCGGCGAAAACGGAGCCAGATGAAAAAAGCCGCCGCCACGATGGCGGAAGCCAACAGTGCCGCCGCCCGGGTATGCCAGGCCGGATTCCGGACCAGATGCCAGGGATGCCAGGTGGGTTGGGATTGGATTCGGCCGGTCGGAGCCCGGTACCGGTCAGGCACGTCCGGAAGCTCGTTGCCATCCCGGTCCGAAAAGCTTTTCAGGTATTCCAGAACCGCCTTCCATTCCTTGACTTCCTGAATCCCTTCCACGGCAGGATCCGCGTCCATCAGAGCCTCGGTCAGGTCCGCCAGAGGCTGGCCTTGGGCATTCTTGGGCACGATCTCCAAAAAGCCGTGGGTGTACCCGCCGATCACCTTTAAAAACCCGGCGTTGTAGATATCGGCCGCCACGCGGTACAGGCGGGCATTGTTCGGGGAACAGTCCAGCGGCTGGTATCCGGCGTTCTCATCACCCAACCATACGTCGGTCACCCGATCGAAAATCAGGCGGTGGGGGTTATAGGTGTATTTGACGCCGGAAACCTGAACGAAATAGTTGGACCCCTTTCGGGGATAAATACTGGGGGTGATTTCCAGAGCTTTTTTGATTTCCGCGGCGGTCAGGTAAAACGAAACCAGGGGGTAGCCGGGCCGTCCGTCCGGGCCCAGGCCCAAGGGGACGGTCCGAAAGGCGTCGGCGGTTTGGATTCGTCCGGTCAGGCCGCCGATCAGGTCGTCCCGGAGCACTCCGTTGGAAATCATGGCCGCGACCACGGGTTCTTCGGCCTTTGCCCGGTGGCGGTCCGCGGCCCAGCGGATGCCGTCGGCCGCCAAATTACCCAGATTCGATTCCGCGTCCGCCCCCACCAGGTCCACCTTGGTTTCCGCCAAAACGCCGTCCATCCGGTACCCTTGGCTGGCCAGGAATTCCTCGTCGATTTCCCGGGAAAATTCATCCACTCGGGCGGTGATATCGGGCCGACCGGGCAGCCGGTCGTTGATGGGCAAGGCCCGCCAAGCCACGAACCGGACCTTTTCGTCCGCTTCCACCACCAGGTCCAGAATCCCCAACGCCCGGCCGTACGAACCCGCCTGAACGATCAGCGTGTCCTTCACCCTTCGCGGCTGTTCCAACAGGGTATGAGTATGACCGCTGACGATCACGTCGATCCCCCGGACCTTCCGGGCCAGAATTTCATCCTCGGACCGGCTTATATCGTCTTCCAAACCACCGTGGGACAAGGCCACCACCAGGTCGACCCGTTCTTTTTTTCTAAGGATTTCAACTATTTCCCGGGAGGTTTCGACGGCGTCCGCGAAACGGACCGGCCTGGCCCAAGGCGTCACTTCGGCGGCATCCCGGCCCAAAAGGCCAAACAAGCCCACGCGCAAACCAGCCCGGGTGATGATCGTATAGGGTTTGACGCCAACGTTTTTCCAGGCCTTTTCCAACTCGTCGTCCCTTGGGTCCTTGGCATCGAACCGGGCGTTGGCCTGGACCATCCGAGGCAGCCCGTTATAGTACCTGGCCGTTTCCAGCATCCGGGCCAGACCCCGGGGGCCGAAATCGAATTCGTGGTTGCCAAAGGTCGCCGCGTCGTACCCCATTTGAGTTAACAGCCGGGCCTCATAAGCCCGTTCCCGGAAAGCCAGGTGATAGAGCGTACCCATGGAAAAATCCCCGGCATCCACGGTCAGCGCCGCGCCGGATCGGTCTTCCCGGGCCTGATCGATCGCCCGGGCCAGACGGGCGAAACCGCCCACCACGGCGTCGTCCCCCACCGTGTCGGGAGTGTATTCCGATTCGGGCGCGAACCCACGGAAATGGGAATGCAGGTCATTGGTGTGGAGAATGGCCAATGGCCGAGCCTGACCGAAGGCCGGAGCGGCGGACCAGACCAGAAGGATGAAGAGAATCCAGATCAGATAGCGGCGCACGGGGGCTTCCTTTTCATATGGGTAAATCGGAACCGGGAAAAAGGGTGGAACCAGGGAATGGTTCAATCTTGAGTAGCAATGGAGGAATGTTGCGCCGTTTAGGCATTTATTGGCTTCAACCTTTGGGCTTTCCGTTGCCAACTGATAGCTGACGGCCGGTTTCTATTTGGCCGGCCGGGCGTCCTCGATCCCGTCCGGCCCCAAAACCAGGGTCACGGACTTCTTTTTTTGCATGGAATCCAGGATCAGGGAATAGATTTCATCCCATTTGCCGTATCCGCCCGCGCCGTACGCCAGGGCGTACGTGCCGTTTTGGGTGGCGACGATATATCCATCGCCGGCCGCGTTGGCGTCAATTCTGGTGACCACGGTGGTTACGGTTTTGGCTCCGGCCGAAGCCGAACCGGCCAGGAAAAAAACCAGGGTCAGGATCAGGGAAAGAACCCCGATGGTTTTAACCGAAGCACCTTTCATGGGAAACCGCTCCTTATTCATCATGCTTCGTTGAGGCATTGATTTTTCGTCCAATCGGATCCAGAGGGCGCCGATCCGGAAATCGGGCCGGATGAACCATACCGCCCTCCGATATATCCGTCAATGATAGATGGAAACATCGTCAAAAAGTTGAACGCATCCGCGTTGAAAAAAACGCGCCGGTGAACCTGGTGACAAGTCACGCTTCAAGTGTCGGAATAAGTGGTTGCCATAACCCAGAGCGGCTGAACGCTTGCCGACAGTTAACGCATGACTTGTCACTAGCCCCAACGCCTCTCGCCTCTTTTGTTTTCTTGTGATACCATGATGTTATTTACCGAAGCCTGATTGGAAAGGGGGAAGCCCCGAACTTGACCGCCCGGATTCTCGTGGTGGACGACGCCCCGGATATGCTGGACCTGTTCCGGATTGTTCTGGAACGGGAGTTTTCGGACGCGCCCGCCGCCCCCAACGCCCCCCCCGGTCCGGAGCCGATGTACGAACTGGCCCTGGCCGACCGGGCTCAACCGGCTTTGGACCTGGTCCGCCAAGCGATGGCCGACCGGCGGCCCTTCGGCGCCGCGTTCATCGATTACCGCCTGGGCGACGGCCCCGACGGCCTCTGGTTGGCCGGGGAAATCCGGACCCTGGACCCTGATCTCCAGATCGTGATCGTTTCCGGCAGCGGTTCCTTTGATCCCGATGAAATCCGGCGTCGGATTCCTCCGGCGGACAAAATTCTGTATCTTCGCAAACCGGTTCACCCCCGGGAAATCCTGCAGTTCGCGGCATCGCTCACGGCCAAATGGCGGGCGGAAAACCTGCTTCGGGAATCACGGATCGCCCTGGAACGGCAATTGGGCAACGGCCAGGCGCGGTTGGCCGAGGCTACCCTTCAATCTCATCGGGAAACCCAGGAACGGCGGCGGGCTGAAAATGACCTGACGCAAAGCGAAGAACGGTACCGCACGTTGGTGGAAGAAAGTTTCGACGCGGTTTTCGTTCACGATGGCCAATTCATCCAGTTCGTCAACAAAAGAGCCAC
This sequence comes from Deltaproteobacteria bacterium, assembly GCA_020056895.1. Classification (GTDB taxonomy): domain Bacteria; phylum Desulfobacterota; class Desulfarculia; order Adiutricales; family JAGVGV01; genus JAGVGV01. Next base: position 1,686 of record JAGVGV010000030.1, on the reverse strand, counting down.
CCACTTGCTGGGTTATTCCGAAAAAGAGATCGTGGGCCAAGATTTCCGCCGCTTCTGCCACCCCGACTCCATCCAGCTTATGTGGGAACGGGCCCAGGCCCGTCTGAGGGGCGAAAACGTCCCGTCGCGATACGAAATCCGCCTGATCCGCAAGGATGGTTCCATTCTGGACGCGGAAATCAACGCACGGCCGGTCGTGTTGGGCGGTAAAAAGGCCATTCAGACCTGGACCAGAGATATTTCAGGTGAAAAACGAGCGGCCAAGGAGTTGGAGCGGTCCCTGTCGCTGCTTAAAGCCACGCTCGAATCCACGGCGGACGGAATACTGGTGGTCTCGCGCGAAGGCCGGATCGAAGGGTACAACCGGAAATTCACGCGGATGTGGGGCGTTCCCGAAGCGGTCATGGCTCAGGGGGATGCCGTGGGCCTGCTGGACTATGTGCTGCCCCGGCTCGCCGACCCGGAAGCGTTCCGCGACGAAGTCGACCGGATCACCCGCCAGCCGGATCAGGAAACCCACGGTGAAATCCGGTTCAAGGACGGCCGGGTGTTCGACCGCTATTCGATCCCCCAGCGGATCCAGGACCAGGTGGTGGGCCGGGTCTGGAGCTTTCGGGAGGTCACCGGAGCCCGTCGCACCGAAAAAGCGCTCAAGGAATCGGAAGAACAGTACCGGGTCATCGTGGATTCGTCCCTTTCCGGCATCTACATCATCCAGGACGGCCGGTTCCGGTACGTGAACCCCAGGTTCGTGGAAATCATGGGGTACGACCGGGCCGACGAAGTGGTGGGCCGGTCGTTTTGGGAACTGGTCCACCCCGACGACCGGGAATGGGTGAAGGATCGGGGCCTCCGGCGGGAGCATGGGGAACCCGTGTCGCCCCGGTACACCTTCCGGGCGCTCCGGAAGGATGGAACCACGGTCTGGCTTGAAATGGGGGCCACGTCGGCTTTGTTCCGGAGCCGCCTGGCCAACATCGGCAACGTTATCGACCTGACCGACCAGGTGCTGGCCGAGGAAGCGCTCAAGGCCACGGAAAACCGTTTCCAAACCATGGTCCATCAATCCCCGTTTTCGACCATCATCTTTCGGCCCGACGGCCGGCCGGTGATGGTGAACCGGGCTTTCCGCGAACTGTGGGGAACCTCGGAAGAGGAAACGCGGCGGCTTCTAGACCAATACAACATTCTATTGGACCGCCGGCTGTTCACCAGCGGTTTGATGTTGTACGTACGACGGGCCTTCAGCGGACAACCAACGGCCACCCCCGCCGTCCGCTTCGGTCCTCCCGGTTCCCCGGTCATGGCTCGAGGCCTGAAAAAGGATATCTGGCTCCGCGCCTTCGTTTATCCGGTTAAAAATGAAGCCGGCCGGTTGACCGAAGTGGTCATGATGCAGGAAGACGTGACCGAACGCCATTTGGCGGAACAGGAACTGGCCAAAAGCCTTTCCTTGCTCCGGGCCACCCTGGAAGCATCGGCCGACGGCATCATGGTGGTGGACCCGGCGGGGCATGTGGTGGACTACAACCAGCGGATTCTGGATATCTGGCAAGTGACCGAAGCCGAGCTGCTGGGCACGCCCGTTGAACAGCGCTGGAATCGGGCCCGAAGCCTGGTGCGCGATCCGGACGACTACCTGGCCCAAGTCGAACGATTGTACCGGCAGCCCGAAGAGGAAAGCTT
>JAGVGV010000588.1 GCA_020056895.1 Deltaproteobacteria bacterium | reverse complement strand
TCCAGCGACGTTATGACCCGGTCCACGTGGTCGTTGGTGAAAACGATGGGCGGTTTGAGCTTGAGAACGTTGTGGAGCGGTCCGTCGGTGCTCATCAATATTCCGTAGTCCCGCAACCGGTTGCAAATGTGGCTGGCTTCGTCGGCCGCCGGTTCCAGAGTTTCCCGGTCGCGGACCAGTTCGGCTCCGGCATACAGCCCCAGTCCGCGCACGTGGCCAATCAGCGGGTGGCGGTCCATCAGTTCAGTAAAGCCCTTCAATAGCCGTTGGCCGGTCCGGAGGGCGTTGTGCTGAAGCTTTTCCCGTTCGATCACGTCCAGCACGGCCATGCCGATGGCGCACGAAACCGGGTTCCCGCCAAAGGTGTTGAAGTATTCCATGCCGTTGTTAAAGGCGTCGGCGATGGCCTCGGTGGTCACCACCGCCGCCAAAGGATGGCCGTTGCCCATGGGTTTGCCCAGGGTCACGATGTCCGGGATCACACCTTGGGTTTCAAAGGCCCAGAAATGCGTTCCGGCCCGGCCGAACCCCACCTGAACCTCGTCCGCGATGAGCAAGCCTCCGGCGGCGCGAACGTGGCGGGCGGCTTCGGCCAAATACCCTTCGGGCAGCACCACCTGGCCGCCGCAACCCAGCATGCTTTCGGCGATGAAGGCCGCCGGGCGGGCTCCTTCGGCTTGAATCCGGTCCGCTGCGTCTTTGACATAGAGCGCGTACCGGGCGCCCACGTCGGGTCCGAAGCCTTTATGCGGCCCTCTATAACCACAGGGCATCATGGCCATTTGGACCCACGGGGGCCGGCCTGAACCGCCGGGACCATTGTGTTTGTAGGGACTGATGTCGATCAACCCTTGCGTGTTGCCATGGTACGCGCCGTCCAGGGTGATCAGGTGCTTTTGGCCGGTATAGGTTCGGGCCAGGCGGAGGGCCAGTTCGTTGGCTTCACTGCCGCTGCAGACGAAATAGACCACGCGCAAGGGGGCGGGAAAGGTGGCCAGGAGCCGCTGAGCATAGTCCACGATGTGATCGTGAAGATACCGGGTATTGGTATTGAGAATGTTCATCTGCCGCTGGCCGGCGGCCACCACGTGGGGGTGGGCATGGCCTACGTGGCAGACGTTGTTCACGCAGTCCAGGAACGGCTGTCCGGAATTATCGAAAAGCCAGGGGCCGCGGCCTCGAACGATCTTGAGCGGCCGGCGGTACGAAATGGAAAGGTTCCGACCCAAAGTCCGTCGGCGGACGGCCAGAATTTCGTCCCGGCTCCGGCCCGATCCCGGGGGTGGATCGGACGAAAGCCCCACCAGAATGCTGGGATCGGGCGAGAGGCTTTTCCACACATCCCATTGGCTGGGACGGGCGGCGCCCGGGAAGGTACTGGTTTCGTCCAACAGATCGGTGATGATCTGGAAATGAACATGAGGCGGCCAGCCGCCATTGTCGCTGGTGTGCCCGACGCGGCCCAAGGGTTGCCCCCGGCGGACGGGTTGGCCGGGTTCGAGCAGGGCCAGGGAGCCGGGCGTCAGATGGGCGTATAAGGAATAGAACCGATCTCCCCGGCCGGTCCGATGTTCCAAAATCACGGTGGGACCGTAATCGAACCGGCCGGCATTGTTGGTAAACCCATGAATTCGGCCCTCGGTGAAGGCGAAGACCGGAGTTTCGGCCGGAGCGAACACATCCAGCCCCATATGAATGGACCGGTATTCGACGCCCAGATCCGTTTCCACGGCGAAGGCGGGCCGCCAGTAAAGGAACCGGGCCTGACCATATCCGGCGACCGCCGTTGGCCTTCCGGCCTCGGCCATGGCTTGGCGGATGGGTTCCACCAGGTTTTCCGGTTCCTGAGGCCCAAGGCCGGCTCCGATCAGAGGACTGGCCACGGAAAGGTCCAGGATCAGAGGTTTTTCGGAACGAAAATCCACGGCCATGATGGGCGCGAAATCTTTGGCTTTTTCCTTCATCCAGCCGGCGATGCGAACGGAGCTGGCGACGGGTTCCAACCCGCAGGCCGCTCGGAAGGTGTAATGGGCCACCCGGGGATGAATGGCTTCCAGCCGTTCCAACAGGTCCCAGGCGGGTTTTTCGGAAATCCTCAAATATTCGTTGTCGGGTCTCAGATGATATTGGTACGCCGACTGGCAGACGCTGGTAGCCAGCCGCATCCGGATCAGGTCAAACAAAACGGCCAGTTCGCTTTCAAGAAGGGGCAGCCGACGATGGTACCCGGCGACCACGAACCTCGCGGCGGCCAGAGGGTCCTTTTTGCCCATCATGGCGTAGGCCAGGGTGATGGCGATGTCGTTGACTCGTTGGGAAGACACCATGTCGCCAAAGTCGATCGCGCCCGAAACCCGAAGGCCGTAGGGGCCGTCCGGATGAACCAGGATGTTGTAATCGTTTCCGTCCGAATGGATCACCTGGACGGGCAGGCCTGAAATCAAGGGCGCCGTTTCGGTTTGATACCGGTCGACCAGCCGTTGAATCAAGCCCCGTCGGGTTGGATCCGTCACGTGCTCCATCCGTTCGGCCACCACCTGACCGGCGTGCTTCAGGTCCCAGTGAAACACCCGGTGAGCGGCCGGATGATCCAACCCTTCCAACGCCCGGTCCAGATGGCCGAAAAAATCTCCCAGGCTGGTCAGCAGCGCCTCGTCGTGAGGCCGGGCCAAGGCCAGAGGCTTTCCATCGAGCCATGTCAGCAGCCGGACCAGATGCACTTGGCCGTCCGGGCCGGTGGTGGAGCCGATGGCATCCCCGGTACAGGTGAGGACAAGCTCGGGCGCCATGCCTTCGGGAAGACCGAGTTCCAACCGGCGGCGGGCGATGTGATCCAGGGCTTGGTTCTGGAAATCCAAAACATCCCGGGTTTCGTCGGCGTTGGCCAGTTTGAGAACGTATTCGGGTCCGCCGGGCGGGGTGAGGCGGAAATTCTGATCCCGTTCGCTGGGCAGCAGCCGGGCGGTGGCGGACAGGCGGTAGAGTTCGAAGGCGATCCGGGCGGCATCCGCTTCGGTGAAGCGAGGCGCTTTTTTGACGATATCGGACATGTCGGGCCTCCTGGGCCGTTGTCGGTTTGGATGGATCGGCCGGTTAAGGCCGCGTTTCTGGAAATATGGCAAAAGGCGGCGTGGAAGGCAAGAAGAGACGGCGCGCAGCAGCGGATCCAGGGTGGCGAAAGTGGCGGCCTTATCTGGCTTCATCAAGGGGACATCCATTTTTATTTTTGGATGTCCTCTAAAAATTGGGTGTCCTTTGAATTCATTAGGGACATCCATAAATTTGTTGCTTGAGGTTTTTGGGTTATGGTAATATCGGATCATTGAATGGGAGGGCGGGGTATGACCAGGGCCCGGAGCGAGGTGGTGGCCGAAGGTTTGGAGGGTGTGTACCACTGCACCACGAAGTGCGTGCGGGATGCGTACCTGTGTGGGGTGCATGCCCGGACCGGGCAAGACCGCGAGCACCGGAAGGAATGGATCCGATCGCGGTTGAGGGCGCTATCCACGCTGTTCGCGGTGGAAGTGGCCGCGTACGCCATCATGTCCAATCATTGGCATGTGGTGCTTCGGAATCGACCGGATTGGGTGGCCGAATGGTCCGATGACGAAGCGGCCCGGCGCTGGCTGCTTTTGTTTCCGTCCGATAGAGCCGCTGAAGGATCGCCTCCACCGCCATCGCTTTCCGCCATTTCGCTAATTACGGCCAACCCCGAACGGTTGGCTGAAATCCGCCGAAGGTTGTCCAGCGTAAGCTGGTTCATGCGGTGCGTGAACGAGTACATCGCCCGGCGGGCCAATCAGGAGGATCACGATCACGGCCGGTTCTGGAGCGGCCGGTTCCATTGCCAGGCGTTGCGGAACGATTCCGCCGTGTTGGCCTGCATGGCCTACGTGGATCTCAATCCGGTCCGGGCCAAGGCGGCCATGACGCCCGAACAGAGTGAATATACCAGCGTTTACGACCGGATAAAGGCTCGCCGGACCGAGACGCCGGAATCCTGGCTGTGCCCGATTGGTGAGGGAGAGGACGGCCGGAATGGGGGGATTCTGGCCATGAGCCTGGACCAGTATTTGTCGCTGGTGGATTGGTCTGGGCGTCAGGCTCGAGCCGACAAGCCGGGCGCGATACCGGCTGAACTGGCGAATATTCTGGACCGATTGAACATCGACCGGGACCGATGGGACGCCGCCGTTACCGGCCAGGGACGGTTTTTCCGCCGAGTGGTGGGGCGGTTGGAATCCCTTTGGGGAGCGGCTCGGCGAATGGGGACTCAGTGGCGGGTTGGTTCGGAGAGGGGACGGCTGGCCATGTCCCTCTCCTGAAAACAGGCCAAAGAACCAACGGGAACAAAGCTTCCGCGCCGGGTTTCGGCCGTTATTCCAACCGAGTCTTCAGATTGATGTAATTGCTGAGGCTGAAACCGATATTTTTGAAAAAGGCCAGAAGGTCGCCCGAATCCCATCGGACGGCGGTATAGATATCCCGAACTCCACGCTCCCGGAATTTGGCCATGGCCGCGTCGGCCAGCGATCGGCCCACGCCCTGGCCCATCACTTTGGGATTCACGCCGAACATTTCAATCCAGCCTGCGTGCTCCAGGCCGAAATCCCCGTGTTTGATTTCTCCGAAAAAGAAACCGATGACTTCCCCCCTCTGCTCCGCCACCAGGGATACGCCGTCGTGTTTCGCCAGTTGCAGTTCGATCAGCTTGATCCAGCCAGGAGCCACGGGGCGTTGAATGATGGCTTCCTGGATTTGGACCACGGTGGTGACGTCGGATGTCCGAACTGGTCGGATGTGCAACTCGGTGGTCATGGTTGCTTAGTCGATCCTTATGATTTTTACGGTTTTCCCCACCCAATCCGGGGGTAGGTACACGCGGCCGCTGTTGCCGCTGAGTTTCACAACCTTTTCAATCATCTCCTCGCCGTACACCTCGAATTTGGCCTTTTGAGCGCTGGTTTCTTCGTCGGCGGGAGGCCTGTGCTGCTGTTCGTTGTCGGTCATCACCCTGGTCGGCCTTTCCCTTTGGTGTCTTTTATGGCGAGGCTTTCGGGTTCCCGCGAAACATGGAAAACCGCCTCTATAAAATAGCTATAAAATGACTGTAAACTCATAAAAGAAAACTGTCAAGAAAAAGAATCGGACCATCGACTCGCTTCCGTTCCGTCCATTTCGGAGTAATGGGTGGCTGATAAAAAATGGATGTCTAACAAAATTGGACACCCAAATATTGTGGGACATCCAAAAATTGAGGTAATTCGATGGCAAAAATTGGATGTCCTCACAAAAATGGGTGTCCAAAAATTGAAGAGCGGTTGGTTCTGGACAAACCGGACCGTTCCTGGTAAGTTCAACTGCTTCGGTTCCTGTTATAAGGAGACGTTGGGAGACAACCGTGGATCGGATCAAAGCCAAACTCGCCCTGGCCGACGGCCGGGTTTTTACCGGATACTCCTTCACCGGACCCGGCGAAGCCTGGGGCGAAATCTGTTTCAATACGGCCATGAGCGGGTACCAGGAGGTCCTCACCGACCCCAGCTACTCGGGCCAGATCGTCACCATGACCTACCCCCACGTGGGGAATTACGGCATCAACGACCAGGACGCGGAATCTGCCTCCATCCGGGTGGAAGGCTTCATCCTGAGGGCGTATCACCCCCGGCCCAGCAACTGGCGGTCCCGGCGATCCCTGGCCGATTACCTGAAAAACGCCGGAATTTTGGGATTGACCGACGTGGATACCCGAGCCCTAACCCGGCACCTCAGGACTCAGGGCGCCCTGATGGGGCTCATGTCCACCCTGGACCTGGACGACGACCGGTTGGTGGAACGGATCCGCCAGAAACCCGACCTCGACGGCCGGGATCTGGTCCAGCCCGTCACCTGCCGTCAACCCTACTTCTGGCGGCCGGGTCCGGATGGCGGCCGGCCGGACGATCACCCCGCCGCCATCGACGACTGGCGCCGGTCCAATGATCGCCTCCGGGTGGTGGCCCTGGATTACGGGATCAAATACAACATTCTCCGCCGCCTTACCGAAGTCGGGACGGCGGTGCTGGTTTTGCCCGGCGACGCCGCGGCCGAAGACGTAATGGCCTACGAGCCCGACGGAGTATTCCTGTCCAACGGACCCGGCGACCCCGCCGCGGTGACCTATGCCCAGGAAACCGTTCGGAACCTGCTTGGCGTCCGGCCCATTTTCGGCATTTGTCTGGGCCACCAGATTCTGGGGCTGGCCATGGGCGGCCGGACGTACAAGCTGAAGTTCGGCCACCGGGGCGTCAACCAGCCGGTCAAGGACCTTCAAACCGGCCGCATCGAAATTACCAGCCAGAACCATGGATACGCGGTGGACATCGATTCCCTGTCCGGCCGGGGGGTTCAACTGACCCATATCAACCTGAGCGACCGGACGCTGGAAGGCATGGCCGGCGACGGCTTTTTTTCGGTGCAATACCACCCCGAAGCCAGCCCCGGACCCCACGACGCCGCGTACCTGTTCGATCGCTTCGTGGCCGCCATGAAAGCCTGATCCTCGCCAAAGGCCCTAAACCCATGCCCAAACGCACCGACCTTAAAAAAATCATGATCATCGGCGCCGGTCCGATCGTTATCGGCCAAGCCTGCGAATTCGACTATTCCGGAACTCAGGCGGTCAAAGCCCTCAAAGACGAAGGCTACCAGGTGGTCCTGATCAATTCCAATCCGGCCACCATCATGACCGACCCCGAATTCGCCGACCGGACCTACATCGAACCCGTGCTGCCCGAATTCGTGGAAGCCATCATTAAAAAGGAACGGCCGGACGCGCTGTTGCCCACCCTGGGCGGCCAGACCGGCCTGAACACCGCCGTGGCCGTGGCCGAAGCAGGCGTTCTTGACCGGTTCGGAGTCGAATTGATCGGCGCCCGCCTGGATGTCATCAAAAAAGCCGAAGACCGCGAGCTCTTCCGGGAAGCCATGAGGAAGATCGGTCTCCGGGTGCCCATCAGCGGCATTGCCCGAACACTGGACGAAGGCCGCCGGGTCGCGGCCGAAATCGGCTACCCCATCATCGTCCGGCCCAGCTTCACCCTGGGCGGGCAGGGCGGCGGCGTGGCCTATAACCAGGAGGAACTGGGGCCGATCCTGTCCCGGGGCCTGGACCTGAGTATGATCCACGAAGTGATGCTCGAACAGAGCATCATTGGCTGGAAGGAATTCGAACTCGAAGTGATGCGCGACCGGATGGACAACGTGGTCATCGTTTGTTCCATCGAAAACGTGGACCCCATGGGCGTTCACACCGGCGATTCCATCACCGTGGCCCCGGCCCAGACTCTGACCGACCGGGAATACCAGGCCATGCGCGACGCGGCCATCGCCATCATCCGCGAAATCGGAGTGGATACGGGCGGGTCGAACATCCAGTTCGCCATCGATCCGAAAAACGGCGAGATGGTCATCATCGAAATGAACCCCCGGGTCTCCCGGTCCAGCGCCCTGGCCAGCAAGGCCACCGGGTATCCCATCGCCAAGCTGGCGGCCAAACTGGCCGTAGGGTACACTTTGGACGAAATCCCCAACGATATCACTCGCCTGACCATGGCGTCCTTCGAACCCGCCATCGATTATTGCGTGGTCAAAATTCCCCGCTGGACCTTTGAAAAGTTCCCGGGGACCGAAGACTACCTGACCACCAGCATGAAGAGCGTGGGCGAAACCATGGCCATTGGCCGGACCTTCGCCGAAGCCCTCCAGAAAGGGCTCCGGTCCCTGGAAATCGGCCGGTTCGGCTTTTTCGGCGACGGCCGGAACGCCTTGGACCTGGACCCCGGTTTGGGCGGCCCGGAAGTGCTTCGGGCCCGGCTCCGGACCCCCAACAGCCAGCGGATTTTTTACCTGGCCGCCGCCTTCCGTTTGGGGATGGGCGTGCGGGAAATCCAGGACCTCACCGGTATTGACCCCTGGTTCCTGTACCATTTTCAGGATCTGGCCCAAAAGGAAGGAAACCTGAAAGGCCTGGCCGGCCGTCTGGGGCCGGACGGCAGCGGCCTGAACCTGAGGGATCATCTGTGGGACCTCAAGCGCGATGGCTTTTCCGACGTTCAACTGGCCAAGGCTTCGGGCCGGACCGAAGAGGAAATCCGGAGCCTTCGGGTGGCGCTGAACGTGAAGCCCGCGTATAAACTCGTGGATACTTGCGCGGCCGAATTCGAGGCGTACACTCCCTATTATTATTCCTGTTACGAGGACGAATCCGAAGTCCGGGTGGCCCAGGGACGGAAAGTGGTGATCCTGGGTGGAGGCCCCAACCGGATCGGTCAGGGCATCGAATTCGACTACTGTTGCGTTCACGCGTCCTTCGCCCTCCGGGATATGGGCATCCAGTCCATCATGGTCAATTCCAACCCGGAAACGGTGTCCACGGACTACGACACGTCGGACCGGCTCTATTTTGAACCGCTGACTCGGGAAGACGTGCTGGCCATCATCGAAACCGAACGGCCCGAAGGGGTGATCGTCCAGTTCGGCGGCCAAACGCCGCTCAATCTGGCGGTTCCCTTGGCCGAAGCCGGAGTCCGCATACTGGGCACGTCGCCCGACGCCATCGATCGGGCCGAAAACCGAGACCGGTTCCAAACCCTGCTCCATAAATTGGGGCTCCTTCAGCCCCCCAACGGCACGGCCATGGATGTGGCCGGCTCGGCCCGGGTGGCCCGAGAAATCGGATACCCCGTGGTGGTCCGGCCCAGCTATGTTCTGGGCGGCCGGGCCATGGAGATTGTGTACGAACCCGAAGCCCTGGCCGAATTCGTGGGTCGGGCTCAGGAAGCATCGCCGGGACATCCCATTTTGATCGACAAGTTCCTGGAAGACGCCATCGAACTGGACGTGGACGCGGTGTCCGACGGCCACGACACCCTGATCGGCGGCATCATGGAACACATCGAGGAAGCCGGCGTTCATTCCGGGGATTCGGCCTGCATGCTTCCCCCCCGGTCCCTCGGGCCCGAACTGTTGGCCGAAATCAAGACCGCCACCCGGGCCTTGGCTTCGGAACTGGGCGTGATTGGGCTCATGAACATCCAGTACGCGGTCAAGGATCAAACCCTTTATGTGCTCGAAGTGAACCCTCGGGCGTCGCGGACCGTGCCTTTCGTGTCCAAGGCCACGGGATTGCCGTTGGCCAAGGTGGCCACTCGGGTGATGATGGGCCAAACCCTGGCCGAAATGGGGCTTTCGGGCGAACTGTGGCCGGACCATGTTTCGGTGAAGGAAGCCGTTTTCCCCTTTGACCGTTTCCCCGGGGTGGATACCATTTTGGGCCCGGAAATGAAATCCACGGGCGAAGTGATGGGCCTGGCCGATGATTTCGGCACGGCGTACGCCAAAAGCCAGCTTGCCGCCGGTCAGATATTGCCCACCGAAGGCACGGTGTTCATCAGCGTTCGGGATCGGGACAAGAAGGCGGCGGTCAAGGCCGCCCGGTGGTTCGCCGAACTGGGCTTCAACCTGGTGGCCACCCGTGGCACGGCCGCGGCCCTTGAAGCCGAAGGGTTGTCGGTCCGGCTGGTGAACAAGGTGGGTGAAGGCCGGCCCCACGTGATCGATATGATCAAGAACAAGGAAATCCAACTCATCGTGAACACGTCATTCGGGGAACGGACGGTCCGGGACGCCACCAGCATCCGCCGGTCCGCTTTGCTCTACAAGGTCCCGTACGTCACCACTCTGGCCGGGGCACTGACCACGGCCGAAGCCTGTGCGGCGCTCAGGGCCCGGAGGCCCGGCGTGAAAGCGCTTCAGGATTACCACCGCCCCGGGGGGAAGGCATGATCCAGCCACCGTGTGGTGGGCGCCCGCGGCTTCGCCGCCCGGGAGGACCCAAGGAATATTGCGGCATCTTCGGCGTGTACGGCCACCCGGACGCCGCCAAACTGACCTATTTCGGCCTGTACGCCCTTCAGCATCGGGGCCAGGAAAGCGCCGGCATCGTGTCCTCGGATGGCAAAAAAGTGTCCGAGCACCGGGGCATGGGCCTGGTGGCGGACCTGTTCGATGAAAAAACTTTGGCCGGTCTGACCGGCCACCTGGCTCTGGGCCACGTGCGGTATTCCACCACCGGGTCGTCGCTCCTCAAGAACGCCCAGCCTTTCGTGGTCACCCATGGCGGCCAAGTGTTCGCTCTGGGCCACAACGGCAACCTGACCAACGCCCTTTCCCTCCGCCAAAGCCTTGAAGCCAAAGGGTCCATCCTCCAGACCACCATGGATTCCGAAGTCATCGTTCACCTTCTGGTCCGGCACATGAATGGCGGCCTGGTGGAAGCGCTCCAAAAATCGCTTCCCCAAGCCAAAGGCGCCTGGTCCCTGGGGTTGATGACCCGCGACACCCTGGTGGCGGCCCGGGACCCGTACGGCTTTCGGCCCCTTTGCCTGGGCCGCCTGGATGGCGGCGCCTGGGTGATCGCTTCGGAAACCTGCGCCCTGGACCTGGTGGAAGCCGAATACGTCCGCGACGTGGAACCGGGCGAGATCGTGGTCATCAACAAGCACGGTCTGTTTTCCCATCGGCTCGACGTTCAGAAACCGCACCGATACTGCATTTTCGAATGCATCTATTTCGCCCGGCCCGATTCCAACATCTTCGGCCACAACGTGTACGAAATCCGCAAAAGAATGGGGAAAAAGCTGGCCCAGGAAAACCGCGACCTGTCCGCCGACCTGACGCTGCCCTTCCCGGATTCGGGCAATTACGCCGGCCTGGGATTCGCCCAGGAAAGCGGCATCCCCCTGGAAATGGGCGTGATCCGGAACCATTACGTGGGCCGGACGTTCATCCAGCCTTCTCAGTCCATGCGGGATTTTGGCGTCCGGGTGAAGCTGAACCCGGTGGCCTCGATATTGAAAGGCCGGCGGGTGGTGATCGTCGAGGATTCCATCATCCGGGGAACCACGTCCCGGACTCGAGTGAAAACCCTTCGGGAAGTGGGGGCCCGCGAGATTCACATGGTGGTTTCGTGCCCGCCGCATCGGTACCCCTGCTACTACGGCATTGATTTTTCCAGCAAGGGCGAACTGATCGCGGCGCAGCAGACGGTGGAAAAAGTGGCCCGGTACGTGGGGCTGGATTCGTTGAGGTATTTGAGCCTGGAAGGGATGGTGGAGGCCACCGGGTTCGCCGATCCCACCTTCTGCCTGGCCTGCTTCAACGGCGACTATCCGGTGCCGCCGGACGAAAACTATTCCAAATTCGGGCTGGAAGGCTGATCCCGGGGGGACGGGAACCATGGAGAAAAAAGAACAACCCAAAGGGAAAAAGCCTGCCGCCGCCCGGAAACGATCCAAGGGGGTGGACGACCTCCCGAACCTTACTCTCTGCTCCGCCCTTCGGGAAGGGCGCCCCGCCGGCCGGGCCGTTTCACCCGCGGTTCAGCAGGCCCGGGAGGTGCTCCGGATCGAAGCCGAAGGCCTTTTGGGGCTGATTGAACGGGTGGGGGATGAATTCACTCAGGCCGTGGACCTGATTTTCCAGTCCAAGGGCCGGGTGGTGGTCACGGGCATTGGCAAATCCGGGCTGGTGGGCCGGAAAATCGTGGCCACCCTCAACAGCACCGGCACGCCGTCCATTTTTCTCCATCCCGTCGAAGCCTTCCACGGCGATCTGGGCATGGTCCAGCCATCCGACGTGGTTCTGGCCATCAGCAACAGCGGCGAAACCGACGAGATCAACGCCCTGATGGACAGCCTACGGGCTCTGGGCGCCCGGGTGGTGGCCATGACCGGCGATCCCGGGTCCACGCTGGCCCGGGCGGCGGATGTGAGCCTGGATGTGGCCGTGCCTCGGGAAGCCTGCCCTCTGGGCCTGGCGCCCACCGCTTCCACCACGGCCGCTCTGGCCATGGGCGACGCTCTGGCCGTGGCCCTGATCAACGCCCGCCGGTTTTCTTCTTCGGATTTCAAGAAATTTCACCCCGGCGGAACCCTGGGGGACCGCCTGAGCGTTCAAGTGCGTGAAGTGATGGTCACCGGCCGCCGCGTGCCCACGGTGAAAAAGGACACGCCCCTGATCGAGACCTTGAAGGTGATGAACCGCTTTAGCATGGGCGCCGTACTGGTGGTGGGCCCCCAAAAGGAACTGTTGGGCATTTTCACCGATGGCGACCTGCGGCGGCACGTGGCCGAATACGGCCAGATCAAGGATGACGTCACCGAACGGTTCATGACCCCCAACCCCCTCGCCATCACCGCCGACCGCCTGGCCGCCGACGCCCTGGAAGTGATGCAAGCCTCCGAAGTGACCGTGCTGCCCATCGTGGATGCCCGGAACCGGTTGGAAGGCCTGATCCACCTGCACAATCTGCTAGGCAAAGGCAAATTCCGCTTTAATCATAAGGCGGCCGGACTGCCATGATCGACGGTCCGCCTCGGGGCCTCGTGGCCGACCTGGTGACCCCGTTCAACGCCGATGGCGGCGTGGACTCGGACGCCCTGGTCCGGCTGATGCGCCGGATCGCCGTGGACGCGGCGATGTTCCGAGTGGCGGGATACGGCGTGGGCGAGGCCGAATATCTGAATCATCCGGACCGGTTGGCGCTTCTGAAAGCGGCTCTGGCGGGCCGGGGAACGGCCCACCTTCTCTTTGATCTGACCACCCGGTCCGAAGACGAAACCGAGGACCTTCTCCAACAGGCGGAAGGGCTGCTTAAAAAATCCCGGGCGAACCAGGGGGTTTTTTACCATCTGATCCCGCTGGTGTACCGGAGCAACCGCGACCTGCCCCAGCACCTTCAGGACCTGGGCCGTCATACCCGCCGCCGGTTCATTCTGGGTAACGATCCGGACCGGGTTCAGGCTCTCCGGCCCGGGCCTCACCACAAGAACCTGCGGACATCGGTTTTGAAAAAAATCGCGGCCAACCCCCAGGTGGCGGGCCTGACCTTCACCGGCGACCTGGAACGATCGATCCACTATGCCCGAGCCGTCCGGGATCACCGGGGCTTCCGGTTCTACGACGGCGGCGAAACCGGATTTTTGGACCGACCGTCCTCGTCCGGAGTTTTATCCGCCGGCTGTTTGATCCTGTCCCAGGCCTGGGCCGACGTGGTCCATTCGTCCCTCAACATCATGGACGCCCAGCGCATGTACCCCGATCACCTGAACCAGATTTGGCAGAGCGGCCTGGCGGTTCGGGAACTTTTGGCCTGGTACAAGGACCGGCCGGCTCGGCGGATCAAACTGGCCCTCCACCTGATGGGCGTGCTCCCCCATCCCCATCCTGCCCCTGGCCGGCTCCCCCTGGATTCGGAAGAATTTGGGCGGGCCAAGGACATTCTGGCCCGATTAATGGGGACGGCATAGCCTGAAGGGAGGAACCAAAGCCGATGCCAGGCCGCGTTCAATACCTCAATCCGGAAGGTTTGCATAAAAATTCCGCCTATACTCAGGCCGTGGCCGTTAGCGGTAACGTGACGACCATCTACGTCGGCGGCCAGAATGCCGTGGATGCTTCAGGCAACATCGTCGGCAAGGGCGACCTGGGAGCGCAAACGGTCCAGGCGCTGAGGAACCTGGAAACGGCCTTGGCGGCGGGCGGGGCCGGGCTTCAACACGTCGTCAAGTGGAACGTGTATATCGTCCAGGGCCAATCGGCCCGGGAAGGATTCGAGGCGTTCCAAAAAGTGTGGGGTGAGCGCCCTAATCCACCCGCGATCAGCGGTCTGTTCGTGGCGGGGCTGGCGCGTCCGGATTTTCTGGTGGAAATCGACGCCGTGGCGGTGGTTCCCCAGGAGTGATCGATCGGATGAACGGCCGGTTCTACTATTTCTATCGATAACGCTTTTGGGCTATTCCGGATCACCTGGGAATAGCGTCATTTCCTTGTCTTGTTTGTCCCAAGGCGAAACCGTGAGTTTGTTTCCGGCTTGAACCGGGTCGTACACCGGTTGGTCCATGGGCCGCGTTTTGAGCGTGCCGGCCATTTCCCGCTCGATTCGATCCTTGGCCAATTCCAGGTAGTTGGGCGCAACTTCGGCTCCAGCCCCACGCCGGCCATGGCGGATGGCGGCGATGATCGACGTGCCGGTTCCCAAGAAGGGGTCGAGCACCCAATCCCCTTCATTGGTCATCGATAAAACCAGCCGTTCGATCAATTCCACCGGAAACTGGCAGGGGTGATCGGTTTTTTCCACGTGATTGCTCTTCACGTTGGGGATCACCCACAAATCCCCGGGGTTCTTGCCCAAAGGGTTGCCCGAATACTGGCCTGCCTTGGGCCCTTTGAAATGCTTTTTGCCCGGATATTTCTGGGGGACGCGGACCGGATCGAGATGGAACACGTAGTCATCGGTTTTGGTGAACCAGACAATCGTTTCATACCGGCCCGAAAACCGGCGGCCGCAGTGGAGCCCGTGTTCGAAATGCCAGATGATCCGGTTGCGCATCGCCAGGCCGAATTTTGAAAATATGGGATACAAAACCGTGTCCAGGGGAATAATGGCCCCCTTGTCCACGAAGTTCCCCACCTGCCAGCAGATGCTCCCCGAAGGCGATAGGGCGCGGACCGACTGTTCGATCACTTTTTCCTGCTGAGCCAGGTATTGTTTCAGGTCCAGCCGTTTTTCGTATTCCTTGCCGATGTTGTACGGCGGCGACGTGACGACGAGTTGAATGGACCCCTTGGGCACGGTCTTCAACAAATCCAAGCAGTCGCCGGGATAAACCACGATGTGTTCATCGGGCGCGAACGTTTCGGCGATCCGAAGGCCGTTCAATCGGATTCCTCCGGTTCACCGATCACCAGGGCGTCGGCCACCACTTCCCACAAGTATTTGACCTCCAGTTCAAGCCCCACTTCCTTGGCCATGGCCTTGATCTGGCCGTGGCAGCTATGGCAGGGAACCACCAGAAGTTCGGCCCCGGTTCGGGCCGCCTGTTCCATCTTCCGGCGGCCATAGAGAATCCGTTCTTCGTTAAAGGGCGTCAAAAGGGTCCCGCCGCCGCCGCCGCAACAGTACTGCAGGCTTCGGTTGGGCGCCATGTCCACCCAGTCATCGAACACCTGGTCCATCACCCAGCGGCCTTCCTCGTAATACCCGTGGCCGAACATTTCTTCGGCTTTCCGGCCGTAGTTGCAGGGGTCGTGGTACGTGGCCCGGACCTTGAAATGGCTTTTATCCACCCGGATGCGGCCTGAAGAAAGGTATTCCTTCAACAGATCGAAAACGGTGAAGGCCTGAAATTTTTTAAAAAAATCGGGAAACCAGCGAGCGAGCCCGGACCGGGTCGCCAGGTACGCGTGGCCTCACTCGGGATACATCAGCGCCTGGATCGACAGGTTTTCCATATGTTCGACGATCCGGCCCACGAAAATTTTCATGGACTCGTCGTCGCCGGAAAAAAGGCTCCAGTTCACGCCTTCCCAATTGGTGCTGGGGAGCGTCCAGTCTTCCTTGGCCAAGTGGAAAATTTTCCACCAGTGCTTCAGGTCTTCGTTCTGGGTGTTGACCAGCTTGTTGTGGAGGGTGGTCAGGAGCCGGGCGCCCTGCTTGTCGAAGGGGACTTCGAAGCCCTCGAAACCTTCTTCGCCGGCCAGTTCTTCGGCCACGTCGCCGATGATGAAAAGGAAATCCTCGGTGGGGAGGCCCAGGTTGTTGCCGGTGGCCAAGTCCAGCTCGACGCCTTTGTGAATCTGGCCGGGGACCTGGTCGCGGGGAACGCGGCCCCGAAGGGTGCGCATGATGCCGGTGATCGGTACGCCCATGGGGCAGGCGTGTTCGCACCGGCCGCACATGGTGCAGAGCCACGGCAGGCGGCTGTCCACCAATTCCCGTTCGCGGCCCATCAGGACCAGGCGGACGATGCGGCGGGGGTCGAAGCCCTGGGCGCCGGTCAGGGGGCAGCCGGCGCTGCAGGCGCCGCAGG